>DATLIF010000511.1:0-19409 GCA_035539575.1 Fimbriiglobus sp.
GACGTGGCCCGGCACGTCCGCCCACGCGCCCGTCTCCCGGCCGCCGCGGGCGCGATGAAGCTGGTAGGCCCAGCTCAGCCCGAACAGGCGGTGCGTCCCGCCGCACGCCGCCGACTTGATCGGCGCGCCCAACTCGTACCGCACCAGGTCTTCGAACCGCAGCCGTTCGCCGGCCTCGTTGACCCACTCCGCGTCGGTCCCGACGTACTGGCCGACAGCGACGATCGCCCAGCTCAGCTCCTGGTCGGCGTTCACGCTCGCCCGCATCTGGCTGTGGCGGACGAAGTCGAGGAACCGGAACTCCTTCCCCGCGACCCGAACGCGCCGGTCGGCCGGGACGCCCCACTGGGCCATCTCGGCGACGAACTGGTCCTGGTGCCCCTGGCCGACGAACGTCGGGCCCATCTGCACGTCCAGCCCGTGCCGGGTCGGCAGGAACCGCAGCCCGCGGAGGTCCCCGCCGTCGAACAGATAGTCGATGGCCCGCACCCGCTGGCCCCACAGGTCGCGGAGGGTCGCATCCGGCCCCAGTCCGAGGACGCCGTGGAACACGGTCCAGAACCCGTGCGTCGCCAGCAGGTCGCGGCGGCGGACGTTGTCCACTGCACGGTCGATCCGCGACCGCAAGTCGTCCCCGTCCGGGGGCACGGCCTGAGGCGCCGGTAGCTCCTCATGCAGTGGCCCCGCGTCGCCAGACTCCCCGGATGGCGGCGGGACCGGGGCGCACGCGGACAGCGCGACCGCCGCCACCGCCAGCAGCACGACGAGACGGGTCATTGCGCCCTCCCCGACGTGGCCGGCAACCGGACCGACCCCGGGCGATCGGTTCGCCCGACCCACGGGCGCCACCCGTCGGCCGCGCGGGCGATCAGCCACCGCCACGCCTCGGGCCGGACGAACGCCAGGCAGCCGACCAGGACCGCCGGGCCGTAGAGCGGCAACCCGTACACGAACGCCACCCCCACCCAGCCGACCGCGGCGCCGCCGAGCAGGAGCCATCGCCCGCCGTGGCGCCACGCGAAGAGCGGGAAGCCGATCTGCCAGGCGAGGGCCGCATACCCGGCAATGTTGAGGAACATCAGGTATCGCTCGGCGTTGCCGGCGTGCGCCCGGACCTGGGGGAGCGAGGTTTCCAGTGGCGGGTGCAGCGGATACCACAGCGCGACCCCGGCCCACCAGTCGCCGAACTGGAGTTTGTGCAGCCCGGTGGTGACGATCACCAGTGCCAGGTGGACCTGCAACAGCCGCAGCGCCACCGCGGCTCCGGTGCTCGGATCGGCCGGCCGATCCAGCGGGCCGAGCGGTTGGACCGACCGGCCGCCCAGCAGACGCGCGGTCCACGACAGGCCGGCCGTGCGTTGCCCGGTCAGGACGTAGCCGACCATCAGGTAGAACGCCAGGATCGGCAGCAACACGTCCGCGTCGGTCTCCGCCGCCGGGTGTGCGGTGAAGGACGCGACGGCCACCCAGGTCAGCACCGCCGACAGCCGGACCCAGACGCCGAGCGTGAAGAGGACCAGCACCGCCAGCGTCCCGAAGTAGACCGCCGCCACGACACCGGGACCGCCGTCGCCGAGGTACAGCGCCGACCAGCCGAGCGGCTTCGGCGGCCCGTCGGGCAGCGCGGAGGCGTCGGCGAACGCCTGCCGGTCGAACCACCCGTTCAGCCCGAACAGCGCGTCCCGGTGCCCGGCCAGCGGGAGCAACCAGGCGAGGAACAGCATCCCCGCCGCGACCCGGACGGCGTGCAAGGCGACCGGATCGGCGGGCGTGAACCAGAACCGGACCCAGGCGGCGACGGCTTCCCGAACCCTCATGGCGTCACCTCCCCGAAGTGGCTGACCAGTTCCCCGAACGCGTCAGGCGGCACGTCTCGCTCAAACATCACCGCGGGCGGGATCGCCTCCCGGGTGTGGCGGATCAACTCGCCCTTCGCCGCCCCGTGCTCCCGGCACAGGTGGCGGACGTACGAGCGGGCCAGGATCAGCGACCAGTCCGACGGCCGGTAGACCATGCGGTCGCGGGGGACCAGGTGGGCGGGCACGGGCCGCAGCCGCAGTTCGTTGTCGCCGGCGAGGTCCCAGATCGGGACGGTCGGCATCTCGCGGCCGGGTGCGGCGATCCACTCCCCGGTCGGCGGGGCAACGGGCTGGTCGTCCGCCAGCGCGAACGCCAGAAGCGACTGCCGGTGCCGGACCGGGGCGCTGGCGGACGGGTCGGGAAAGCGAAGTGTCGCCAACTCGCGGCCGGACTCGTTGGCGAGCCGCACCTCGAACCACACGCCCGGCCGGCCAGGCCGGTTGTCAGCGAAGTGGTAGTTGTGGGTGAGCTTCAGCGGTTCCAGGTAGCGAGGCGCCAGCTCGCGGTTGAGCGAGAACGCGAGTTGCGGCGGCGTCGCCAGGTTCCCGCCCGGCGGCCACGGGCCGCTCGGCGCCGCCAGGACGTTGGTGAGGACCGACCCGAGGTGGAACACGATCACCGCACTGGCGACGGCCACGAGCGGCCGGGACATCGGCGGGGCGGGCATGACAGGGGCCTCCGGCGGGCGGCCGCCCATCCGGTGCGGACGGGACGGCCCGGTCAGAAGTTTACATTAAGGATAAACAGGTCCATATATCTATTTTCTACCCGTTTCGGTGCGATCTCCGCATCCGGCCCGCCAAACCATTCCGTCCGCTAGGACTGGCCTCGGACCACGCGACATGCGTCGGCGGCTCCGCAACACCAGAACCGCGCGGCCGAGACGGCCGCGCTCCCGGGGAGCCCGACGCCTACGGTCCGGGCTGTAGGTGTTCGGTCGGCCGCGCCGGGTCGCCGCGACCTCCGAGTTCCTTGATCCGCGTCTCGACCTCGGCCCGGACGGTCTCCCACCCGGCCCGTTCGTTGGGCACACCGGCGAACCGCACCGGCTCCCCCACCCGCAGGACGATCCGCCGCGGCCGCGGCACCCACCGGGCGGCCGGCAGCGCCTCGAACGTGCCGGACAGGTGGCACGGGACCACCGGCACGTCGGTCCCGGCGACCAGCATCCCAATTCCCGGCTTGAACGGCAGGTAGTTCCCGTCCCGGCTCCGGCCACCCTCCGGGAACAGGATGAATCCGCACTGGCTGTCGAGCAGTTTCTCCCGCAACTCCTGAAGTGCCCGCGGGGTGGTTCGTTTCCGCCACACCGGCAGTGCGTTGACGAACCCGGCGGCGAACGCGGTGGCGACGGCCGACACGAAGAACACGTCCCCGGCGGCGAGCGAGTAGACCCGGTCCCGCAGGGCCAGCCGCAACGGGGCGGCCAGGGTGAGGGCGTCCAGGTGGCTGGCGTGGTTGGCGCACAAGATGAACGGCGGCTCGGTCGGCAGATGTTCCCGGCCGATCACGGTCAACCGGTGCCACGCCCGGCAGTACGCCCGCGTCGCCGCCGCCCAGCCGTAGTGACAGGCGGTCAGGAACGGGCCGTCCTCCCGGCGGACACTCCGCAGCCGTTCCAGTGGCGAAAGCCCCAGGTCGCGGGCCGGTTTCAGGTCGAAGTCGTCCACAAGTCACCTCGCCCCGGTGAAGACGCAGACCGGCTGCCCGACGCCGACCCCGACGAAGTAGTTCACGAAGTGGAACGCTACCGGGGCCACGAGCAACAGGCTGTCGAACCGGTCCAGCAGGCCGCCGTGCCCGGGGATGAGGACGTCCAGGTCCTTGAGCCCGAGGTCCCGCTTGATCGAGGAGAGGACCAGGTCCCCGAACTGACCGGCGACGCTGACCAGCACCCCGAATGCGATCAGCCGGCCCGTGTGGTCCAGCGGCGTCCCGGTGAACACCCACCGGCCAGCCGCCCACATCACCAGGGCGGTGACGGCCGCCGCGCCGACCGCCCCGGCGACCGTCTTGTTCGGGCTGGTGTTCGGGCACAGCTTCCGCCGACCGAACAGTCGCCCGGCGATGAACGCGGCCACGTCGTTCACCGCGACGGTCAGCAGCACCAGGAGCAACAGCGGGCGATAGTGTGTGTCGTTGGCAAGGTGTGCCAGGTGGCCGAGGCAACTGCCGAACAGGGCGAACGCGAACACCGCCAGGGCCGCCCGCTGGATGTACCCCTTCGGCCGGTCCTGGAGGATCGACAGGGCGACGATCCCGGCGATCCCGAGCGGGAACAGGGCGTGGAACAACTGGAGCCAGTTGTCCAGCGCCGCCAGGTAGACGAGGGCCATCGCGAGCAGGGTCAGGTACGTGACCAGCTTCTCCCGGAACAACCCGGTCGCCCGGGCGTACTCGCGGAAGCAGAAGGACCCGAGCGCGGCGACCGCGAGGACCGTCCAGAACGCCCCGAGCAGGACGGGGGCACCGGCCGCCGGGGCGATGACCAGCCACGGCAGGTATCGCCGCCACACGTCGCGCCGCCGGTC
The DNA here is from genome assembly GCA_035539575.1 of Fimbriiglobus sp. Taxonomy (GTDB): domain Bacteria; phylum Planctomycetota; class Planctomycetia; order Gemmatales; family Gemmataceae; genus DASSAT01. Next base: position 4,392 of record DATLIF010000511.1, read on the forward strand.
GGCGGGCATCAGCCCCAACCGGCCGGCGAGGAACAGCACGACCGGCGGGATCGCGAGGGCCGCGGCGATCACGCCGAGCAGGACCGGGGTCGCGGGGTGGTCGAACGCGACCGTCGGGTCGAACAACCGCTGCTGGGCGACGGGGTTCACGGCCGCGCCTCCCGGAGGTGTCGGGCGATCAGGACCAGTCGGCGAGCGACCGTTACCACCGTGCCTGCGAGACAGGCGCCCGCCACCCAGCCGGCGACGTGGTAGGATTCCGCCCAGCCGTTCGGGAGGACCGCGCAGGCGACCGCGGCCAGCGTCACGACTGCCATCCGGTGCTGCTTGGCCATCGGCCCGGCGAACACGGCGGGCGCCCCGGCGGTCTTGCCCAGCGCCCGGACATACGCGGTCAGCAGCGCCGCGACGGCCGCCAGGTAGCCGAGTTCCGGCACCCCGCCGGCGGCGTACCCCAGGCCGATCAGGATGGCCGCGTCGGAGATTCGGTCCGGGAGTTCGTTGAACAGTTCGCCCAGCCGCGTCCTCCGGCCGGCGGCGACGGCCACCATCCCGTCTAGCATGTTGGCCAGCAGCCGCAACTGGATCAGCGCGGCCGCGGCCAGCCACGCGGACCACCCCCAACCGGCCGAGGTGAGGGCCAGGGCGCCGCTGGCCGCGACGCCGCAGACCATACCGACAACCGAGATCGCGTTAGGCGAGACGCCGCGCCGCGCCAGCCACCCGGCCGCCCGGCGGGAGGCCCCCCAATCGCGGGCGGCGATCGGTCGGCGCTCAGGGAGTCTGTCCGCGGCTGGTGGAGTTCGCATGACCGTGCTCGCCGCAGTAAAAGAGGACGGCAATCCCCTGTGCGGAGAACAAACGAGCGACCTGCACCGGGCTTACACCGGTCACTCGTTGTTCCGCGGCCGGCCGCGCCGGTGTACCGTGGGGGCGAACAGGACTCGCGCACCGTTCGGGGGGTTCGGGGATGACAGCCGAGTCGGCCGACCACCTGTCACCGGAGGTTCTCCGGGCGTTCGCGGAAGGACGGCTGGGGCCGCAGCAGACCGAGGCGGTCGAGCGGCACCTCCTCGCCTGCGAGAGCTGTTGCCTGGCGATCGAGGCCGGGCCGGAGGACGACCTGGTGGGCCGGCTTCGCCGCGCCGGAGTCGGGTCGAGCGACATCACGTTCGCTCTCGACGGAGACGCAATCGCCGACTTCGCCGACCGGCCGCCCGCCCCGCCAGGGTACGAGATCATCGAAATACTCGGGCAGGGTGGGATGGGCGCCGTCTATGCGGCCCGGCAGGTGGCCCTCAACCGGGTGGTGGCGCTGAAGGTCGTCCTCGCCGGTGCCCATGCATCCGCCCAGCACCGCGCCCGGTTCCTGCGCGAGGCCGAGGCCGCCGCCGGCGTCGGTCACCCGAACGTGGTCCACGTCTACGAGACCGGTACCTGGGCGGGCCAGCCGTACCTCGCCCTGGAGCACTGCCCGGGCGGCACCCTGGCCGACCGCCTGCGCGGCGTCCCGCTCCCGCCCGACGCCGCGGCCGGACTGGTCGAGAGCCTCGCCCGGGCACTCCAGGCGGCCCACGACCGGGGTGTCATCCACCGGGACTTGAAGCCCCACAACATCCTGCTGGCCGCCGACGGCACCCCCAAGGTGGCCGACTTCGGCCTGGCCAAGCTCATCGACTGCGGCGACGGGCTGACCGCGACCGGGGCGGTCATGGGCACCCCGTCGTACATGTCACCCGAGCAGGCGATCGGAACGTGCGAGGTCGGCCCGGCGGCCGACGTGTACGCGCTGGGTGCCATCCTGTACGAGTGCCTGACCGGCCGCCCGCCGTTCCGCGGACCGACCCCGCTGGACACCGTCGTGCAGGTACTGGAGCGAGAGCCGCGCGACCCCTGGGCGGTGAGCCCGGCGGCCGACCGGGACCTGTCGGCGGTGGCGCTGAAGTGCCTGGAGAAGGACCCGTCGGGCCGCTACCCGTCGGCCGCCGCGCTGGCCGACGACCTCGGGCGGTGGCAGCGGGGCGAGCCGGTCACGGCCCGGCGGCGGCGGGGCCTGCGCTGGCTGGCGGCCTGGGCCCGCCGCGAGCCGGGGCTGGCCGTCCGGCTGGTCGCCCTGGCGGTCTGTGCGGCCATCATCCACCTGCGCTACCGGATCAGCGAGGCGCTCACGCCGGCCCAGCACCTGCAAATCCTGACCGTCCTGGCCGCCTGGGCGGCGGCCTCGTTCGCGTGTCAGGCCCTCCTCCGTCGCGGCCGGAGACTGGGGGGCGTCGCGCGGCTGTGGCTCGGGTCGGACGCCGTCTTCCTGACCGTGGCGCTGACGATCAACCGCAGCCACGACGGCCCGTTGATCACCACCTACGGGTTGTTCGTGGTGGCCAGCGGGCTGTGGCTGCGGGTCGATCTGGTGCGGTTCGCCACCGCCGTGGCCGTGCTCGCTTACGCCGCGCTCGTCGCGCAGGCGGCGGCGGCCGGCGACCTGCACTCCGCCCTGCTGCACCACCTGATCGCGGTCGTCGTCCTGGTCCTGACCGGGGCGGCGGTGGCCTACCAGGTCCGGCGGGTCCGCCTGCTCCAGCGCTACCTCGGCCACGATCCCGCCCCGGACGACTCGTGATCGGCGTGTAAGCCCGGGCCGGGAGGCTCGTTTTGCTTCCCACGAGGGAACACATGGACGCCAGCGACGACACGCGGCCGAGCCTGATCGCGCGGGTCCGGGATCCGCAAGACGGGACGGCGTGGACGGAGTTCGCTGCCCTGTACGCACCGCTGATCCAGCGAGCCGCCCGCCGGGCCGGGCTGCAGGAGGCCGACGCCGACGACCTGACCCAGGACGTGCTGCGGTCGGTGGCCGGGTCCGTCGGCGGGCTGGAACTGCGGCCCGGGGCGTTCCGCCGGTGGCTGTACACGGTCGTCCGCAACCGGGTGACCGACTTCTACAAGAGCGCCCAGCGGCGGGATCGCGGGGCAGGGGACACCGCCGCCCTGGAGCGGCTGGCCGAGGTGCCGGCCCCGCTGGACGAGGCCGACTGGGACCGCGAGTACGAGCGGCGGATGCTCGCCTGGGCGGCCGACCGGGTGCGCGGAGAGTTCCAACCGTCCACCTGGCGAGCGTTCTGGCTAACAGCGGTGGACGGCCGGCCGGGGCCGGAAGCGGCGCGGGAGCTGGGGCTGAGCCTGGGCGCGGTCCACGTGGCCCGCAGTCGCGTCCTGGCCCGGCTCAAGGCGGTGGTCCGCGAACACCTCGGCGAGGAGTGACGCCGTGAAGACCATCCGGTTCCGCCACGAGACGGACTCGTTCTACGCGGAGTTGCGGTCTCGCGTCGAGGCGTACTTCCGCGCCGCGGGCAAGGGCCGGTACGCGGACCGGCTGTTCTGGATCAAGCTCGCCCTGTTCGGCTCCCTGGCGGTCGGGTCGTACGGCCTGATCCTGTGGTGCCCGTTCCCGCCGTGGGTGCTGGTCCCGCTGGTGGGCGTCTACGGGGTCGCGGTCGTCCTGCTCGGGATCAACGCCGGCCACGACGCTGCCCACCGGGTCGTCAGCCGGTCCGCCTGGGTGAACGAGGTGATCCAGTTCGGCTGCTTCACCCTGGTCGGGGTGAACGGCTACCTGTGGCGGATGCGGCACACGCAGTCGCACCACATCTTCCCGAACGTCAACGGGTGCGACATCGACATTGACGAGAACCCGTTCCTGCGGCTGTCCCCGAACCAGCCGTGGCGGCCGCACTTCCGGTTCCAGCACCTGTACGCCCCGCTCGCCTACGTGTTCGTCGCCCTGCACACGATCCTGTACCAGGACTTCGCCTACCTGTTCAAGCGGCGGCTGGCGAACATGACCGACATCCGCCACCCGTGGCACCAGTACCTGCTGTTCGCCGTGTCGAAGGCACTCTATTTCGGGCTGACTCTGGCCCTGCCGATGGCCGTCCTCCCGCTGCCGTGGTGGCAGGTGCTGCTGGGATACCTGGGGATGACCGCGGCGGCGTCGGTGGCGTTCGTGTTCCTGCTGATCGGGACGCACTTCGCCGAGGGGACGGAGTTCCCGGCCACCGACGCGGACGGCAACCTGCCGCGGTCGTGGGCGGAGCACAACCTGGCGACCGCGTGCGACTGGTCGCCGACCAGTTTCTGGGCGCAGTTCTTCGTCGGCGGGGCGAACGCCCACGCCGCCCACCACCTGTTCCCGAAGGTGTGCCACACCCACTACCGGGCCATCGCGGGGATCGTGGTCGAGGCGGCAGCGGAGTTCGGCCTGCCGTACCACCGCACGACGCTGCCGGCCATGATCCGGTCGCACTTCCGGTTCCTCCGGGCCATGGGCCGCAAGCCCGGGGCGATCCACCACCAGGCGCCTGCAGTGTGTCGAGTGTCGGCTCCGGGTCGAGGGCAGGGTGCCGGGATACCAGGACCGCCAACACTGAACTCTCCAAGTTCACCACTATGCCGACCGGCCTCACTCCGTTCGTCAGCCTGGGAATCGTGAGCTTCGATGTGACAAGGTCGAATGAAGGGGAGTTTGGGGTTGCATCTTCGCAATTCCCACAGGGATACGGCAAGTACTTCCCGCCGCTGCCCCCATGGCTGGATGTGGCGAACGATGAGAGCCCCGCGCAGAGCGAGGACAACGACTTGGTGTGGGGTATCGGGAGCACGCCGACCGACAACCTGTACGCGTTCGACGGCCCAGGCCGGGGTCGAGCCAATGGCCGCCGTGTAGTCCGAAGAGGGCGGAATGATCCCGCCCACTGACCTCAATCCTGCCTCCCGGTCGTGGGCGGGGATGCAAAATCTTGGCCGACTTCGGACGAGGTGCGGATTTACCTGTCGTCGGCGTGGGACGGCGGAGCCGGGCTCGCGCCGCCCCAAAGAACCCGGCCCCGAATGCACGTTCGCCCAGGTAGTGGCATCAGCGGCCTCTACCATCCGGTCGCCCGACACGGGAGTGAGATGACCACAACCGATTCCTTCGCCGCGCTGATGGATCGGCTCCGCGCCGACGAGCACGCCGCATCCCGGGACGTGTTCGAGCGCTACGCCCGCCAGCTCGTAGACCTGACGCGGCGGCAGTTCGAGAAGCGGTTGGCGCACCGGATCGACCCCGAAGACGTGGTGCAATCGGCCTTCAAGAGTTTTTTCGTCCGCTATCGGGACGGGAAGCTTCGGGTCGAGAACTGGAATAACCTGTGGGGCCTGTTGGCCCTCATCACCCTGCGCAAGTGCGCCGACCGGGTCGAGTACTTTCGGGCCGGGCGGCGCGACATCGGCCGGGAAGTCTGTGCCCCGGCGGGGTCGGACCAGCCCTGGCAACTCGCCCCGGACCGGGAGCCCTCGCCGCAGGAGGCCGCCATCCTGGTCGAGACGGTCGAGGCCCTGTTCCGGGCAGTGGATGCCAACGACCGGCCGACCCTGGAGTTGAGCCTGCAAGGCTATTCGGCGGTGGAGATCAGTCTCCGGCTCGGCCGGGCCTTGCGCACCGTTCACCGCACACGTGAGCGCATCCGCAGGCAGTTGCTGCGCCTGCAGGCGGAGAGTTGAGAACTGAATAACAGGGAATACTGCTGATGAGCGATAGCGTGTTCCTCGCGGACGAGATCCCGGCTCAGTGCGAAGAGATCATCCGCCGCTTCGAGGAGGCTTGGCGCGGTCCGAGCCGGCCGGCCATCGAGAGCTTCCTGCCGACGCCCTGGCCCGGTCACACCCGGTTGCTCGTCGAGTTAGTCCACATCGAACTGGACTTCCGGCTGAGGAACGGCGAGTCGGCCCTGGTCGAGCACTACCTGGAACGGTTCCCCCTGCTGGAGCGGGATCGGGACGCACTCTTGAGCCTGATTGCCGCAGAATACACGCTGCGCCACCGCTGGCAGGGCGGGGCGGAGACGGAGGAATACGGGCAGCGGTTCCCCCAGTACGGACACGACTTGCAGGACCGGCTCGGGGCCGGGTCGGACGCCGTGAGCTTCGGCGGACACCCGCCGCGGCCCACCGTGGCCGTCCCGGCGGTGTGGCCGTCCGTTCCAGGCTACCGGATCCTCCGGGAGCTGGGGCGGGGTGGCATGGGCGTCGTCTACGAGGCGCGTCAGACCGTGCTCGACCGGGTGGTTGCGCTGAAGACCCTGCTGCCCGGTTACGCCGTGCCGGAGGAACTGGACCGCTTCCGCCGCGAGGCCGAGGCCATCGCCCGCCTGGACCACGCGCACATCGTCCCCGTCTACGAGGTGGGGGAGTCCGGCGGTGTGCCCTACTTCAGCATGAAGTATTATGCCGGCGGCAGTCTCGCCCAGCGGCCCCGGGCCCGCGCCACCGATCTGCACGCTGACGCCGGGCTGGTGGAGACCGTTGCCCGCGCCGTCCACCACGCGCACCAGCGCGGCATCCTCCACCGCGACCTCAAGCCGTCCAACATCCTGCTGGACGAGACCGGGAACCCCCACGTCGCCGACTTCGGCCTGGCCAAGCGGTTCGACCCGAACGCGGGCGGCACGCTGGCCTCCACGATCGTCGGCACGCCGAGCTACATCGCCCCGGAACAGGCCCGGGGCGAGCGGGTCGTCACCACCGCCAGCGATATCTACGGGCTGGGCGCCATCCTCTACGAACTGCTGACCGGCGAGCCGCCATTCCAGGGCGAATCGGCGCTGGCGACACTGCTCGCGGTCGTGGACCGGCCGCCGCGGTCCCCACGGCTGGCCAACCCGCGGGTGCCACACGACCTGGAGACGATTTGTCTGAAGTGCCTGGAGAAGGAGCCGGCCCGCCGGTACGCCTCCGCCGCCGAACTGGCCGACGACCTGGAGCGCTGGCGCCGGGGCGATCCGATCAGCGCCCGCCCGGAGGGCCGCGTGGAGAGCCTGGTCCGGTGGTGCCGGCGGAAGCCGCGGGAGGCGGCCATTGCTGTGTTGGTGGTGTCCGTGCTCGTGCTGGCCGTCGGCGGGGCATGGTGGCTGGACCGCCGGCAGGCGGAGCACCGGGCCGATCTGACCCGTCGGGACGAGGTGCGGCAGGCGGAACAGGCGCTGAATCGGCAGCAAGCCCGGGAGCGGGTGCTCGGAGCGCTGGCCCAGATGCCCTCCCTGCGGAAGCAATTCCTCTGGGACGAGGCGGCCGCCGTGCTGGCCCGGAGCCGGCAGGAAGTGGACGCCTTCGGCCTGGAGGAGCAGCGGGCCGTCGTGCAGCAGGCTCAACGAGAGTTGTCCCTGGCCGCGCGGCTGGACGAGATTCTCCTGGACCGGGTGACGATGAGTGACGAGGAGGGGGCGGGTCGCGCCGCGGCGGCCCGGGCATACCGGGAGGCATTCCGGGACTACGGGCTTGACCTCGAATCCGGCGACGAAACGGAACTGGTGCGCCAGGTTCGGGAGTCGCCGAGCCGCGAGGAGTTGGTGGCCGCCCTGAACTTCTGCGTGTGGGTCGAGCGCCGCGATCGCCCCCGCTTGAAGGCCGTGGCCCGCGCGGCGGAACCGGATGCGTGGAAGGCGCTGCTGGCCGGCATCCCGCCGGGGTTGGAGATGGCGGAACTGCAGGCCCGCCTGAAAGCGCGGGTGGCCGAGATCGACGAATCCCGTTTGACCCCCGTGCTGATGGCCCGGGTGGGGCGACTCCTGGAAAAGACCGACGCGGGCCTGGACCTGCTGCGGGCGGCGCAACGGCGGGCGCCGACCGATTTCTGGATCAACCTCACCCTGGGCAACACGCTCTGCCGGCAGGGCCGAACGGACGAGGCGATCGGTTACCTGCGGGTGGCCCTGGCAGTTCGCCCCCACCGGGGCGTCGTGTACCACAACCTCGGGATCGCCCTGCGGCAGGCCGGCCGGCTGGACGAGTCCCGCGCGTGTCACCGGGAAGCCGCCCGGCTGGAGCCGAACAAGCCCCAGTTCGCGGTCGGCGATTCGGAAGAGGGGTAGGCACACGAAGTGTGCCTACCCCGTTCGATCAGCCAGCCGCGCCGGACGCTACTCGTCGAACACCACCTCGCCGTTGAGCAGGACGTCGTCCCCGGCCCCGCCGAGGAGGACGTCGTCCCCAGCCCCGCCGTCCAGGACGTCGTCCCCCTCTTCGCCGCGGAGCACGTCGTCGCCGGCCCCGCCGAACGCCACGTTGTCCCCGGAGCCGGCGAACAGCACGTCGGCTCCGTCACCGCCGAGCAGGACGTCGTCGCCCGCACCGCCGAGCAGGACGTCGTCGCCCGCACCGCCGTCAGCCAGGAACCGCATCTCGGCCGCCTCCAGTCCGGTGGCGTCGATCGAATCGTCGCCGCCGAGGCCGGCGACCTCCAGCCGGTCGCCGGCCGCTTCGGTGCCGGTGATGCGGACCCGGGCAGCCAGCCCGTTCACCGTGACCACGCCGTTCGCCGACTCCGCCGTCACGGCGTCGTTCCCGGCCGTGCCGTTCACCACGACCACGTCCGCGTTCCCGCCCGGCACGCCGAAGTCGAACAGGCTGATATCGACCAGGTCCACGTCGGTGCCGGACAGGTCGTTGACGACGACCGTGTCCGCCCCGCCGAAGGAGAGGAACGAGGAGAACTCGACGTTATTCGCGTCCAGGATCACGTTGCTAGTGTTCAGCGTGAAGCGGAGGCGTTCGCCGTTGGCCGACATCGCGGCCGTCTCGTTGGCGCTGGACCCGCTGACGCGCACGCCGTCGAAACCGGCTCCGCCCTCGATCAGGTCAACACCGTCGCCCGTCTCCGCGACGAAGGTGTCGTCCCCTTCGCCCAGGCCGATCGCGTCGTTGCCGCGTCCGCCGTCCACGAAGTCGTTGCCGACCCCGCCGATGAGCACGTCCGCATCGTTGGTGCCGAACAGGGTATCGCTGCCGGCCCCGCCGTCGGCCGTGAAGAAGATCACGCCGGCGGCGATACTCCCCGCCTCCACGCGGTCATTCCCGCCGAGCGTGTTGACGGTCAGTTGGTCGGCGGCCGCGGCCCGCTGGACGGTCACGAACGTCGGCAGGCCGAGCGCGAACAGATTGCCACCGGACGCGAGCACGCTGACGATGTCCTGCCCGGCCGTGCCGTTCAGAATCACGCGGTCGGTCCGGTCGTCCGCGGCTCCGCCGTTCTTGACCGCCTCCAGGTCGATGCGCAGCTCCTGCACGGCGGTGCCGGTCAGGTCGTTGAGTGTTATCGTGTCCGCTCCGCCGAGGGCCTCGACGTCCACGCGCTCGACCCCGTCGGTGTCCATCACGATGTTGCCAACGTTTCGGGTGAAGCGGAGGCGCTGGCCGTTGGCCGACGCCTCGAACAACTCGTCGGCCCCGGACCCGTTGAAGAGCATGGTGTCGAAGCCGATCTCGCCCTCGACGCGGTCGCTGCCGTCGCCCGGATCCCAGACGAACAGGTCGTTGTCGTCGCCCAGGAACGCCACGTCGTCGCCGCGATCGCCATCGGCCGTGTCGTCGCCGGAGCCGCCGAACATCTGGTCCGCCCCGTCACCACCGAACATCACGTCGGCGCCCGACTGGCCGAGCAGGAAGTCCGCCCCGGCACCACCGGTGAGCAGGTCATTGCCGTCCTGGCCGTGCAGGGCATCCACGCCGGAGCCGCCGGTCAGGCTGTCGTTCCCGGAGCCGCCGAAGAGCTGCGCGCCGGGCAGCGGTCCGTTCGTCTCGTCCAGCCGGATGGAGTCGTTACCGCCCAGCCCGAACACGGAAATCGACTTGGTGTTGAACACGGTCGGGAAGCCGCCGGGGAGGCCGCCCGCGAGCGGGACTTGCCCGTTCACGCTGATGACCCCGAGCGAGTCCCGACTGATCTCGATGGTGTTGTCCGCGCCGTCGCCGAACACCGCTAGTGTGCCAAACCCCGGGTTGAACACGGCGGTTACGGCCGGGACTTCTCGACTTTCCAGCGACTCGACGGACAGGGCAACATTCGACTTGGATCGCAGCATGGATCGCATTCCTCACCTGACGGGGCAGAAAGTGTGTGGTGAACCGGCGAAACCAGCGCACCTCCGCGGGGACGCCCTCGCGGGTGCTGGCAAGCTGTCCCCGTCCGAACCGATCCGGAACGCCGGGCCGACGTGCCAACTATTTCTTTCTCCCTCGGCCGAGGCTGCCTTGCCTGCGGCTCGCATGGGCCGGTGAGTGCCGGCATCATTCTGGCATTTTTTCGTCGCGATCCGGATTGAGATGACAGGCAGTCCGTTATCCGGTCGGCGGGCTGACCAGAGCCTGTCCAACAGGGGATGCACCTCATGTCCGCACTCGTACCGGCCCTCTTCGGGCTTGCTCTCTTGCCGTATGCGGCCTTCTTCGGCATCGCTGTCTACCTGTTCATCGCCCCGTGCTACAACAAGCTGTCGGGTCGAGCCTTCACGGAGTTCTTCCAGGCGATCGATCCCTACATGAGAGTTCGGGCGCCGCTGCTGGGCCTGGCGCAGGTCGCGTTGACGCTCCCGTTGCTCGGCCTCCTGGCTAACCAGCGGGCTGCCTGGCCGTTCGGCCTGACGCTCGCGGCGCTGCTGGCGGCGGTGGTCGGGATGGCGATTGCCATCAAGGGGAACGTGCCTCTCAACCGGCAACTGATTCGCTGGTTGCCCCCCGACCTGCCAGCCGATTGGGAGCAGGTCCGGGACCGCTGGCTCCGCCTCCACTCGCTGCGGGGGGCGGTGGAGTCAGTCGGCTTCGTCCTGCTTCTTGCGGCCGCTTTGAGCGACAGCCAGCCGTGGCACCCGGGGCGCACCCCGATCGATTGGCCGGCCGATGCCGCCGTCGAGCCGGCCCCCCGACGCCTCGAAGCGACCGTCTACCTGCCGCTCACCGACAACGAGGGCCAGCCGTTTACCGAGACGACCTGGCATGAGGCTCTGGAGAGGCTTGTGGCCCCCTTCGGCGGCGCCACGCTCGGCGAACCGCAGGAGGGTTGCTGGTTGGACGCCCGCGGTCGGATGTGTCGCGAGCGGGTTCGTCCCGTCGTGGTCAGTTTCGCCCCCGAGCGCCTGGGCGAATTCCGCCGGGCCGTCCATGGCGTCGGCCAGCGACTGGGTCAGGAGGTCGTTTACGTCCGCTTCGAGGAGCCGCGCGTAGACCTGATCCCCGTGGGCACGGCGGGCCTCGGGATCCACGACCGATCACGAATGGGAGTGGAATCGTCGCGCCATCTCGGCAACCGGACTCCGCCCATCACCGCATGAAGACCCGTAACGTGGTCCAGGTGTGGGGGCACGGGGCGTACGCGAGCGGGGCAGAAGTTGGGACTGCTAGCCGCGGCGCAAGTCGGTCGCATCGATTGCGTGCAAGTGGTGATCCTCATACCCTGCCGGTGGACCAAGTGGGTTTCGATCGGGTTGCCGGTCTACACCGTCTCAATCAACCGCACGACACGGCTGAAGCCATACACTGTCGCGGTCCGGCAGCGATAGGGGCAGGCTCAGATCCTTCGGCTCCGCAACTGGCAGTACGACCGAGCTGGAGCGATCTTTGCCGTCATGAGCGATCCGGACATCGAAGCCCCCCGGGAGCGTGTCGAAGGCCCAGGGCCAGGCGTTACTGCCGCCGCCGGGGCCGGACACGATCAGACGGATGCGGGAGCCCTTCCGGAAGATGTGGGCGAAGGGGAACAGTTCGATCCGCAGCCGAGTCCACTTGCCGGGCACGAGCTTCGTGACGGATTCGGCCGTGTGCAGGTGTCGTGGGCGCAGGGCCGTGGAGGCGTTCTCGTCCAACGCGCGGTGGCTCGCGCGGAGCCAGCCGCTCTGCACGAGCATCTCCTGCCCGTCGGGGCGGACCTCCGAGAGAGTCACCTGCAGGTCAACGTCCCCGGCGCCCACGGCGATCCAGAGGTCCGCAGAGCCGGAGCCCGCCATGACGGTCTGGCGACGCAGAGCCTCCGAGGTAAAGGTCGCCTGATCCTGCACCGGTGCGGTCCAGGTGCCCGGCCGGGTGGGGTCATAGGTGAATGTGCTCGACGTGCCCGAATCGTCTGCGTCCTTGGGCCTGAGGTCCGACCCGAGGGTCAATCGTCGGCCGTCACCGGTGGCCGCGAAACTCGGCAGTGTGAAGCGGCCGCGCGCCTTGCCCCGGCTATCCGATTCCAGAAGCACCAGGAAGTCGTTCTGTGACTCGTAGCGGGCAATTTTTTCCGGCCCGGCTTCGCCCAGGTACACGTCCAGGAACTTGACGATCTCGTCCCAGACGTCGCCGGACCAGTACTGGTGGAATCCATTCACGCCGATGAGCCGGACCGGTGTGCCGGACGGGAATCGCTCGGAAAGTATGGCCGGGCGACTCCCCACCTGCGGGTCCTGCCAGGAGACGATTTGAAGTGTCGGAACCTTGACCTTCGCCACCTGGGCCGAGCGGCTCTGCCAGAAGGCGCCGTCATACGGGTTCTTTTTGATGGTCTGAAGCAGGTTCGCGTTCTGGCCGCGCAACGCCTGATTCGCCAGGCAAACGGGATCGACCCTGGCTCGCGCGCTCACCTCCTTGCGGCGGCTCGGCCAGGTGTTCTCCGCGTCGCGGCCCGCCGCCCAGATGTGCCCGAAGCCGACGTTCTGAATCCCGCCCGGGAAGAACACGTCCCGGTAGAAGTCGCCGACGACCGACCCGGCGACGATGGCATCCAGCGACGGTGGTTGCGTGGACGCAACAAATAACTGGGTCAGGCCCGGCCACGATTGATCACCCAGTGCGACGTCATCGACCCACGGCTGTGCCGCGAACGCCTCGACCATGTCGTAACCGTCCAGCCAGGTCAGGGGCTCCATGAGGTCGAACGCCCCGCCCGAGCAACCGCTGCCGCGCATGTTGACACCCGCGACCGCGTAGCCGAGTGCGGAGAATTGTTCGAACGGCTTGTTCTGATGCCCGTCGCCGGTTTCGAGGCCCGGCTGATACCCCGAGTACGTGATCACCAGGTCGTAAGGCCCCTTGCCATGAACCTTGGGGTCCGGCAGAACGACCCGGTAGGAAAGCAACGTGCCATCTCTGGTTTTGATGTATCCCCGCGTTGGTTCGAGCTTCTGCGACGAGTAGAAGCGTGCGTCGGGGTGCTCGCTTCGACTCAGCACCCGGACCGTATCAGCGCCGCGACCGCTCCCCTCGACGGTCACGCTGTAGCCGTCACCCGGCGGTATTTCACGTAGCACCAATCCGCCCCGATCGTCTGTCGATGCGGTCCTTTGAACACCACCACGGCCACGCACGGCGACACTGGCGCCCGGCCTGGCGTGGGCGATGTGAATCTGTTCGACGCTGCCCCGAACCACGGGGCCAGCCGGCGGCGGGCCGCCCTGGGGAGCCGGGGCCTCGGGCGACGTTCCCGCGAGCACCGGGGGGTTCCCATCGGCGGCGAGAATCGCTCCGCCGGTGAACGGGCTCAGTATGGAGAGCACCAGGACCGCGAACCATTCGGTTCGCAAGCCGGGGGTGGTTCGTGCCTGATGTGTTGTCACGTCTGACTCTCCGGTCGGAGCGGAAGGTCCAGAGTTGCCAGGCGATCGCGGCGAAGCACACCTTGCCGTCGGCGAACGGGCGGCCGCCTTTCGACTGGGCCGGCCTCGGCGTGAGCAGGAGCCGGACCCGCACCCACATCCGATCCAGGAACTCCTGCTCTCGACGCTTGCTCGGCATGGCCGACCTCCCGTCGCCCGTCATCGTGGGAACGTCACGAGGATCCGTCCACCCCGGGTTGCGAAAATGCTGGTAGTTAGCACTTCGCGGATGCAACCACGTCTCCTGTGCGTGACAGGAGTTCAGGCCCGCGAATGCGGCGATGCGGACCGGCAGGCTCACGGACGATTGGGGCGAGTCGTTCGTGCTCGACACCAACCGGTACACGTTCCTGAGAGCTACCGGGGCTGACACTTTTGGCCCCGGCGAGCAGTCGTCATCTCCGGTGTGATTCTCTGAAAGAAACCGCCGCATTGCGGATACCTGCCGAGCCGGGATGCCGCTCGCGGACCGGCGCGTTCCGATACCTCTCACCGGAGTTCGAGTCATGGGGTCCCGCGACAAGATCCGAGACGGCAGGACGATCCAGTCCACCGCCGACAAGGGGCTGATCTACACCTGCCGGTGCGGCTGGATCGACATCGGGCACGCCAACCCGGCGTCCAAGTACCCCAACCAGGGGGCGGTCAACCTGTGGGCCAACGTGAACGATGAGACCGGGGAACGGAGCCGGAACGGGGCCTGGCACAAGGTGACCCACAAGATCATGATGGGCATGCGGAAGAAGATCCCGGGGTTCGGGTGGGAGGTGGACGGGACCTTCGGGCCGACCAGGCACTACGCCGTGCGGGTCGGGCTTTCGACCGCCGAGAAGGAGGAGGTGGCGCTGGCCATCTTCATGGATGTCAGCATTGCGGCCGAAGAACTCCAGGGGACGTTCTGGCCGGTCTCAGACTCCAGCTTCAGCGGCGAAGATTTGCTGTCGAACCTGATCGGGTTCTACGACGCCGTCCGGAGGCCGGACTTCAACAAACTGTTCCTGTACCAGTCGTGTTTGCCGGTCTCGAAGGCGGCCGCCTTGATGGTCTGGGACACGCACGGGTCGATCGGCACCCACAAGGTCCGGGAGTTCAACCGCCCGCTACTGTTCCCGTGCCGGGATTGCCCCGGCGGCGGCCCCCGCTTCCCGATGCCGGGGCTGCCGTTGCCGGAATTGAACGCCATCAAGAAGGCCGTGTACGGATGGAACTACCGGGTGTGGAAACCCGACGATCCCGTCCTGCGGGACCCCCTTCCGCCGATCGGGGTCCTGCCGCCGATCGGGGGCATCGGCGCCCCTCTCCCCCGCCTGGCGACGGTCGCCATCGGGGGCAAGTGCCGGAAGCTGCCGGGCCAGACATACGACTCCTTGTCGCGGATCGCGCAAGACTTCTATGACGACCCGCTGCTCTGGCCGGTCCTCTACCACGACCGGACCAACCGCCAGGAGATCGGCGACAACCCCAACGTCGTGAAGATTGGGCAACCCATTATCGTGCCGGACATCAAGAGGTTGACCGAGGACGACCGGAAACGGATCTGCGCCCGCGGGCGGGACTGGCGGCTGTACAACTCGTGATAGTC
>DATLIF010000512.1:0-4144 GCA_035539575.1 Fimbriiglobus sp.
GGGCCGGGCCGCCGGCCCCGCCCGGGCGGCCGGGCATCCCGCCCGCCGGGAAGCCGAACGTCGCGCCGCCCCGCTGCTCCATCAGCTTTTCCGCCTTCTTGGCGTCCGCCTCCGCCAGGCCCCGGGTGACGGTGACCCCGAGCGCGGTGGCGTCGGAGTCCAGGGCCAGCCCCTGGACGGCGGTGTCGAAGAGCGCCAGCGTCCGGTCCGGGTTCGGCGGCAGGAGCCGCAGCAAGTCGTCGAGGTGCCGGGCGGTCTTCGCGGACTCGCCGGCCACCCGCTTCGCCAGCAACACCCGCTCGACGGCGTTCAGCCGGCCGAACTTCCACGGGTCCAGGTACGCGGCCAGGTCGGCGCCGAGCAGCCAGTGGTCGAGGAACGTCTTGTCCTTCTTGTTCGCCAGGTACGGCTTGACCACCTGCGCAAAGAACTCCGGGTCCTTCTGGAACAGGAAGAAATGCAGCTCGTGGCAGGCGGACTTCGAGTACCGCTCCCGCTTCTCCTCGGGCTTGAGCCCCGGCCAGTCGAGCAAGAACGCGAACTCGGCGAGCTTCGGATCCTTCGACAGGGTCGTGTACAGGCCGTAGACCTTGGCCAGGCTGTCGTACGCCTCGAACCGGCTGTCGGTGACGTCGGCCAGGACGAACGGTTTGTCCTTCTCCAGCACCGTCACCTGTTTCTGCTGGGTGAAGTGCTTCGCCGGGTCCAGCCCGTCGCGCAGCCGCAGGTCCGCGAACGTGGCCGGCTGCTGCGGCAGGGTCGTCATGCGGGACGTGGTGCCGAGCGGATCGACGGCCACCACCCGGACGACGCTGTGCGGCCCAAGTTTAGCCCGGTCGATGCGGATGACCCCGTCGTCGTCCGGGACGAGATTCGCCAGCACCGCGGCCGGGTCGGCGAGGAAGTCCAGGTCGGCGAAGTCGCCGCCGGCGCCCGGCGGGGCGCCCGCCTCCGACTTCGGAGGCGACGGAATGGCCGCGGTCGGCGCCGGCTGGCCGCGGCCCGCGAAGTCGGTCCCCGCCGTGGCTTGCTGTTCGCCAGTGTCGGTGGAGCGGACGGCCCACGGGTTGAGCAGGAACTGCGGGCGGTCGAGCATGTTGCCGGGGAACTTCTTCATCCCCCGGCGGTCGAGAACATAGCGATACTCGTCGCCGATGTTGCGACCGGTCAGGTAGACCGACTCCGGCCGGGTCGGCGACACACCGCTCAGGCCGGAGTCGCGCACGGACGCGAGGTTGTCGAACGCCCCGAACGCCGGCAGATAGCGGGTGGCGAAGACGTGGACCCGCGCGAACTTCGAGGCGTCCTTGAGCCGGACGGTCAGGTGCGTCTCGTCGGCGGTCACGGTGGCAATCTGCGTGGGCTTGAGCCCCGGCGTCTCCAGGTGCCGCGTCGTGCCGAGGACGTGCCCCCGCATCACCGGACCGGCGGTGACGCGCACCCGGACGCGCTCGCCGGTCCGCTTCAGCCACAGGTCGTAGTCGCCGGCCGCCAGGTCGCGCAGCTCCAGCAGCCCGTCGGCGATCGCCAGCCGGTCGAACCGGTCGGCCAGGACCGCGTCGCCGCGGACCTCGAACAGCGCCAGCTCGTCGCGGGTCGGCTTGCCCGCGTCGCCGAGGTACGGCAGCGTCACCGCCTCGCCGACCTTCGCGTGCAGCGCCGACCGGTAGGTGTGTCGGTCCAGCGGCAGCGCCCAGGTGTGCGCCGTCCCCTCCGGCCCGGTCGCGGTGACAGCCGCGACATCCGCGAGCGGCCCGAGCGTCACCCGGCCCTGCGGGTCGGTCTTGAGCGTGACCCGGACCGGCTCCTTGAAGTCGCGGTGCTTCAGCGCGACCGTCACCGCGCGGTCCGGCTTCGCCTCACCGGTCCGGCCGAGCAACTCGACGACGTAGTCCGCCCCGAACCGGGCCAGGTGCAGGTCCTCGATCTTGTCCGTCTTGGACACGCCGCTCAGCCCGAACGACTTGCCGGCCGACAGGTCGAGCTGCTGGTTCAGGCTGAGGCTCTTGACCTTCGCGGTCAGGGTGACGCTCAGCGCCGCCAGCCGCGGCGGGACGCGGAACTCGTGGACCGACTCCCGGTCCTCGAACAGCTTGAAGTCCGGCACCTCAGTAGACGAGGAAATCCCCGAATGGTCAGTGGAGACGATCCGCAGCTTGACCTCTTCGAGCAGCTTGACCGACACCGGCTTGCCGTTGAGGAACAGCCCCGGCCGGACCAGCACCGGGGCGACCTTCTGCGTCACCAGCGACTCCCGATCGACGTGGATGCCGGCGTCCAGCCGGTAGCCCTCGGGCTGGTGGTCGATGTGGTCCAGGCAGGCGAACTCGGTATTGCCCAGCACGACCGGCCGGCGGCCCGGCTCGGACGAGAACGGCACGGTCGCGGTCCCGGACTCGTCGCCCCTGTACTCGCGGCCGCCGAGCCACACCGACGCGCCCGGCACCGGCTTGCCGGCGTCGTCCACGACCGTGACCGTCTGCCCCGCGGTGCCGGTGCCGACGACCGGCCGCAGCCGGCCCTTGCGGACCAGCGCCCGGCTGCTCTTGCCGGCCCCGATGAAGTCGATCACGTAGACGCCGGGCTTCGTCAGCTTGGGGAACTCGAAGCTCCGCGCGACCCGTCGCAGCGGCGGCTCGCCGGAGCGGTGCGTCTCCTCGGCGTTGGCGACCAGCCCGTCCAGGTTGACGTCCGTGTCCACCTCCTTGAGCTGGGTGCGGTAGTAGTTGCTGGTGTTGATCTCGAACACCTTGACCAGCAGGGCTGGCACGTTCTTGACGGACAGGTCGAGCTTCACCGGCTCGTTCGCGGCGAAGTCGGTCTTGTTGGTGAACGCGAAGTCGATGTCCACCCGGTCGCGCAGCCGGGCGAAGTGGTCCGGCGGCAACTGCGACGCCCACGCCTCGGGGTCGCCCTGCCCGGTCTCGACCTTGGTCTCAACGAACAGGTGTTTCAGGTAGGTGTCGTCGATGAGCGGCTCGTACTCCTTTGTCGAGTCAGCCTTCAGGAAGAAGTGTTGCAGGTAGCTACGGACCAGCGGCTCGTCGGACCGGACCGGCGGCAGGAGCGTGGTCGCGCCGTAGTCGGCGTTCAGGTCGGCCGGGTGGGCGCGGCCGTCCGGCCGCTCCAGCCAGGCGCGGGCCATGTACGGCTGGTTCCGCGGCAGCTTCAGGTACTCGACGAACCGCGCCTGGTCGTAGAGGTCGTCCGCCCGGTCGAGGGCGAGCCGGTGGAACAGGACGTGCGCCTTGAACGGGTTGTGGACCGCCGGCAGGGGCAGGACGAACTGCTCCAGCCGGGTGAGGTAGTCGCGCATCACCTTCCGGTCGCGTTGCCAGTCGGCGTCGGCGCCCGGCTGGAGCTTGGCGGCCCAGGCCCGGACGAACGCGGCGTTGGTCGGCAGCTCCGGCCGCAGCCGGAGCAACTCCTCCAGTTGCGGTAGTGTCATCTGGGCGTGGACCGGGTAGCCGCCGAACCCGGGGGTGTGCGGCGCGGCGAGGTCGTCGGCGACGAGCTTCGGCAGGTTCGGCACGTCCGGCCGGGCGAGCCGCTGGAGCAGGTGCCGGCGGCGCTCCCAGGTCAGCTCGCGGGCGGCGAGCCAGTCGAGGGCCGCGTCCTCGAAGTTGTCGAGGTTCTGCCAGCGGCCGAACGAGTCGGCCAGCAGGGTATCGCGGGCGATCCGCTTCGGGTCGAGGGCAATCGGCAGGTCCGGGGCGGCGCCGACGATCTCCTTCTGGTGATCGAAGTGCAGGTTGAGCCGGACGCGCAGGTATTCGAGTGACGCCTTCGGGTCCTTCTCGTAGGCGAGCAGGGCGTGGCGTGTCTCGATCTCGGTCAGACGGGCGGTCTGGCCGAAGCGCTCCCGCCAGGGGGCGGTGTGGCCGCGGACCTTGTCGAGTTGGCCGGTGTTCAGCAGGTGCAGGGCGTGGTAATAGTAGTAGTCCTCGGTCCCGGGCACGAGTTGCCGCAGCGCGGCGGCCCGGTCGGCCGACAGGGCGAAGTCCTCGACGTACCCGACCTCCCCCGCCCGGCCGGACGGGGTCAGGACCACGCAAGCCGCCAGCGCCGCCAGCACCCCGGGGGGGAGCCACGATAGTGCCCGTCGCATCGTCGGACCTCCTGGGGGAGTGAACGGCCGGGGGCG
>DATLIF010000513.1:0-17097 GCA_035539575.1 Fimbriiglobus sp.
CGGGCCGCCGACCCGCGCCGCCCACCGGGCGGCGGCGGCGACCAGTTCGCAGTGGCCGCGGTGGACGCCGTCGAAGTTCCCGACCGTCACCGCCCCGCCCGCGAACCCCGGCGGGGCGGCGGCTGTCCGGTCGAGTGCGGCGGTGGTCATCGGGTCATTGTCGGCGGCCGGCCGGGTCCGGCCACCGCCCATTGCACCCGCCGCCGCCGCGGGTACTCTAAGCGGATGGGTCTGACGGCCGGCGGGACGGCCGCCGCGGGGGCAACCCCGGGGAGGAAAGTCCGGGCTCCACAGGGCGCGGTGGTGGGTAACGCCCACCCCCGGTAACGGCTCCGGGTACCGGCCCGGGCCGCCAGCGGGCGGGACAGTGCAACAGAAAGATACCGCCCCGACCAGGGGCAAGGGGCAAGGGGCGAGGGCAAGTCAGACTCGGACGGCCGGTTCGGTCTTGCCCCTCGCCGCTCGCCCCTTGCCCCTGGTCGGGGTAAGGGTGAAATGGTGCGGGGCGCAAGCCCTTAATGTAAGAGCGCACCAGCAGCCGGGTGACCGGCTGGCTCGGCAAACCCCACCGGGAGCAAGGCCAAGCAGGGGACAGGACCGGCCCGGTCCGTTACGATCCCCGGGTAGGCCGCTAGACTTCACGGGCAACCGTGCGGCTAGATAAATGACCGTCGCCGTCCGGCAACGGGCGGGACAGAACCCGGCTTACACGCCGGCCGACAGACCGAACCGGGTTCCCTTCAGCCTCCTACCACTGCGGGAGTCCCCGCCGTGACTCGTCGCGCCTTGTGGGTTCTGCTCGTTCTCACCGGCCAACTCGGCTTGGCCATCGGAGTCGTCGCACTCGGCCAAGTCCGGACCTTCAAGATGGCGCGGACCACCGCACTCGGCTGGCCCCTCGGAAGCCCGAATCCGAACTGGGTAGCAACCACGCACTCTTACGGGTGGCCGCTTCCGTGGGCGCAAGCCACCCGCACAACGAATCAAGTCCGACAGGTTGATCGCTCGGAATGGGCGGTGACGAACTACGCGCTGCCGGCCGTCGCCGCGTTGCTCACCTTCACCCTCCCACTGGCCGTCGGCAACTGGCTCTTCGGGGCGGGGGGCTGGCTGGCGACCAACACTCATTCAGACGGCCGGCGCGGCCGATGGCTCTGGGTGGCGGTTGTCGCCGCGGTCGGTGGATTTGTGGCAGCCGGGTGCGAGGCGGTCGCCGCTCGTCACATCAACGAGGGCGAACTGGTGAAGTTCGTCTCGGTTCCCCAAGCCGCTGTTGATGCCTACTGGGAGGTGGCGGGGCCTGTGCAGGCATGGCGCCGCGGCGTGACCTTCCCGCAGACGGACCAAGTCTACATGCTGGTGACGGCGGGCGGGGTCGTCATCGGGAGTCTGATCGGCCTCCTCGTCTTCCGCCCCTGGCGGCGCGCCGTTTGCCCGTCCGCTCCCGACGGCGTGGCCGCTACAACCCTACCGTCAGCGTGACCGTCCCTTCACGCAGAATACTCTGGCGCTTTGACCGACGGAATGCTAAGTGATTACAGTGGAGGTGGTCCCGGACCCTCTCCCACGGGCGTCCGGGCCGCCAACAACTCGATCGGCTCCCGTACCCGAGGGCAGCCATGTCGTCGCGCCACCCGCCCCGGCGGAACCCGGATTCCCCGGCGAACGGCCCGTCGCAACCTCCCCGGCCCATAACCCGGTATTGCGTGGTGCTCCACCGGGCCGCCGACCTCGGACTCCTGTTCGTGGTCCGCGTCCTCCGCGAGTTGACCCGGTTCGGCGAGGCCGAAGCCGAGTCGCGGATGTGGGAGGCGTACCACCGCGGCCGGGCGCTGGTGCTGGTCACCCACCTGGAACGCGCCGAACTGTACGTCGAGCAGTTCGCCGACCACGGCCTGCTCGCCAGCATCGAACCGGCTTGAGGATGAGGGGGTGAGGGCGTGAGGGGGTGAGGGCGTGAAAGACGCCCGACTCCCCGCGTCATACATTTCCCCCTGCCGTTGTCACGCCCTCACCCTCTCACCCCCTCACCCCCTCATGTCTTCGCCACGGCTGGTGTTGGGGAGCCGTAACAAGAAGAAGCTCGGCGAGTTGGTCGATCTGCTCGGCGACCTGGGTATCGAGCTGTCCGACCTGTCGCCGTACCCGGACGCCCCGGAGGTCGAGGAGACCGGGGAGACGTTCGAGGCCAACGCCCGCCTCAAGGCGGTGTCGCTGGCGCCGGTGCTGGGCGAGTGGGTACTCGGCGAGGACAGCGGGCTGGTGGTGCCGGCGCTGGGCGGCCAGCCGGGGGTGCACTCGGCACGCTGGGCCGGCACGCACGGGGACGACGCGGCCAACAACGCGAAGCTGCTCGCGGAACTGGCCGACAAGACCGGCGACGAGCGGGCCGCGTACTACGTCAGCACGGCGGCACTGGCCGACCCGACAGGGAACGTGGTCGCGGTGGTTGAGGGGCGGTGCCGCGGCGTTATCGGCACCGAGCCGCGGGGCGCTGGCGGGTTCGGCTACGACCCGCTGTTCGTGATCCCGGAGTATCACGCCAGCTTCGGGGAGTTGTCGAGCGCCGTGAAGCACGCGCTGAGCCACCGCGGCCGGGCGATCGCAAAATTGCGGCCGACGGTGCGGAAGGTGTTCGGCTTATAGGGTGGGTGCGGCCGGTCATATCTGCAAAGGTGGTGGGCGGTGCCCATCCAACAGCACAAACCCAGGCACAATACAGCGAGCGGGGGGCGTAAGCCCCCCGAGTGCGCGCAAGGGTCTTCGTACTCCCTCGGGGCTTACGCCCCCCGCTCGCTGTACTGATCGGCCAGGATCGCCATGACCGCCGAACTCGCCTCCGACCTGATCGCGTTCCGGCACTACCTCAAGGCCGAGCGCGGGATGGCCGCCAACACCATCCTCGCCTACGGCCGCGACCTCGACCGCTTCGCCGAGTGGGCCGCCACCGTCCGCCTCAAGGACTACCTCGCGCCGACGCTGAAGGACCTGGCCCGGTACATTGGCTACCTGCACGACCAGGAACTCGCGGCACCCAGCATCGCCCGGCATCTGGTGTCGCTGCGGATGTTCTACCGGTTCCTGCGGCTGGAGGAGCGCGCCGACCCGACCGCAGTGGACCTGCTCGGCTCGCCGAAGCTCTGGAAGCGCGTCCCGCAGGTGCTGCCGCCGGACGCCGTGGACCGGCTGCTCTCCGCCCCCCAGGCCGGGGACCGCTTCTTCCTGCGCGACCGTGCCTTGCTGGAGACGCTGTACGCGACCGGCTGCCGGGCGTCGGAGGTGGTCGGGCTGATGGTGGCCGACGTGTACCTCGACGCCGGGTTCTGCAAGTGCTTCGGCAAAGGGAGCAAGCAGCGCGTCGTGCCGCTGGGCCGGCCGGCGGTCGCGGCGCTCCGCGCCTATCTGGAGTCGCAAGTCTTCAAGTCGCAAGTCGCGAGTCAACAGCCGGACTCCCGACTGGTGACTCGCGACTTGAAGACTTGCGACCACGTCTTCGTGAGTCGATCCGGCAAGCCGATCAGCCGGATCGCGCTGTGGAAGGTGGTCAAGAAGTACTGCCAGCGGGCCGGGCTGCCGCACACGGTCAGCCCGCACACGTTGCGGCACAGCTTCGCCACGCACGTGCTGGCCGGCGGGGCCGACCTGCGGACGGTGCAGGAGTTGCTCGGCCACGCCTCCATCCAGACGACACAGCACTACACCCAGGTGGACCGGGCGCGGCTGCTGGCGATTCACCGACAATTCCACCCACGCGGCTGAGCCAACGCAAAACGCAAAACGGAAGACTGCTCGGTCTTCCGTTTTGCGTTTTGCGTTTTGCGTTTTGCGTTGGCAAGTTAGCGCGCCGCGCCGAAGCTGACCACGTCGATGTAGAGCGGCTTGTCCCACTCGCGGATCTTGCGGGTCTTGCCCTTACGCTCCTTGTCCACGAAGCTGAGGAACTCCTCGATGGTCTTCTCGGTGCCGAGCTGGTTGCCGAGCAGCTTCATCCCGGTGTTGCCGGACCCCTTGATGTCGCGGAGGTAGGTGAACTCGGGCTTCATCAGGGTGCCGACGCCGGAGGCGGTCTTGGCGTTGACCGCCAGGACCTCATTGAAGAGGGTCTTGCTGTAGCTCTCGGCGGCCTTGTCCTTCTCGCCGTAGGCGAAGAGCATGGCGGTCTCATTGCGCATCTTCAGGGCGAACTGGTTGAGCACCCAGTTGCGAAGGTTGGTGTGGGAGACGCTGCCTTGCGGCGCCTTGGCCGGCCCGAGCCAGATGGCGCCGGCGTAGTCGAGTCCGGCCGGGTCGGCGCCGGGGAACAGCGGCCGGCGCGGGCTGACGAACTGGGCCGGGATGCCGACGTTGGGCTTCTGCCGCTCGCGGAGCCACTCGGTGGCGATGAAGAAGATGCCCAGGTTGGCCGCGTCGCCGGCCCCGAACAGGTAAATGGAACTGGCGTTGAGCTCGCCGTTGTCGTTCATCAGGTCGATCTGGTTGCGGACGGCGGCGAGATCCTGCACGAGCATCGGGTAGTAGCTGGTGCGGAAGTCCTCGACCTTGATGGAGTTGTCGGTGGCGGTGGTCATGCCCTGGGAGACGCGGACGTAAGCCTTGTTGACTGGGTTGGTCCAGAACTCGGCGGGATCGACGTCGGTGCTCTTGCCGTGGCCGCGGAAGTCGAACCGGAAGACGTGGTAGCCCAGCCCGACCAGTCGCTTGGCAGTATCCGCCCAGACGGCTTCGTCCGGGTTGGCCTTGTAGGCGTGAAGCATGATCACGACCGGGGCCGCCCCCCCCTTGGGGGTCTTGTAGTACAGGCCGCGCAGCTTCACCCCGTCGGTGGTGCGGAACGACCGTTCCTCGGGGGCGTTCTGGGCCTGGGCCGGTGCGGAGGCAACCCACCCGATCAGGGCGGCCGCCAGCCCCGCGCCAACGATCCGTCGAACTTGCATCGCTAACCCCCGGCTCGGTGCGGTTGGGACGGGCGCCTGACGATACTACGCGCCTGAATCATATGTCGTTGGCGGGGAACGATCAACCGCACCCCGAAGTCGCAAGTCCGCAAGTCACAAGTCAAGAAGCTGGCTGTTGACTTGGGACTTGGGACTTGCGGACTTGCGACTCGACTAATGATCCTCGCGCGCCAGGTTCTTGTTCCACTTCGGGACGCGGACGACCAGGTCCTGGGTGCCATTGGGCACGCACTGGCAGCTCAGCCGGGATTCGGGTCGCACGTCGCGGGCGGTGTCCAGCATGTCTTCCTCATCGTCCGTGGCCGGCGGACAGGTCTCCAGGCCCTCGACGACGTGGACGTGACAGGTCGCGCAGGCGCACACGCCGCCGCAGGAGTGGTCGATCTCGATGCCGGCCCCGGACGCGAGGTCCAGCAGACTCCCCTCCAGGCCGATCCGGCCGAAGGGGATCTGCGCCGGGTCCACGGTGAATTCCTTCGTCTCGCCGGTCTCCTCGACGTGGAACGTCACCTTGAACGGCTTGGTGGGCTTCTCGGTGGACACCTTGGCGATGTATGGATTGACGCCGGCCATGGGCGCGGCTCCTTCGAGGCGGGACAGTTGGGCAAACGAAAACGGACGGGCGTGGCCGCCCGTCCGTCATTGTATCGCCCGGGGCCGCCGGCCGGCTCAGGGTTGCGGCGGTTGCTGCGGGAATTGCAGTTCGTTGCGGACGTCGCGGACGCCGGGGGTCAACCGGATCATGTTCTCGATGAGCCGGGCCTCGTCCTCGTCGCGGGCAGCGCCGCGGAGGACGACCACCGGGCCTTCGGTGGTGAGCTGGACGCCGGCCGGGTTGGAGATCGCGGAGGACTGCGCGATCACCGCCCGCACCTCGGTCTGCATCCGGGTCGCGACGGCCGCGGGCGCCGCCTGTGGGACGCGAAGGGTGGCGGTGTAGTTGATTTGCCGGGAGAGCGGCACCACCTGGGCGGAGTTGGTCGTGCCCATGCCGCCGAACCCGGTCCGGCCGCCGAGTCCGCCGCCAAGACCACCCTGTCCACCGCCGACCCGGCCCTGGCCACCCAAGCCGGTGGCGCCACCGAACCCGGTGGCGCCGCCAAAGCCCGTGGTCCCACCGAAGCCGGTCCGGCCGCCGGTCCCACCGAAACCGGTGGTACCGCCGAAACCGGACGTGGTTCCACCGAAGCCGGTGGTCCCGCCGAACCCCGACGTGGTGCCGCCGAGGCCCGTGGACGTCCGGCCGCCGGTGGTGCCGCCGATACCGGACGAAGCGGTCCGACCGCCGGTGGTGCCGCCGATACCGGTGGAGGTGCGTCCGCCCGTCGCGCCGCCGGTGCCGTAGAGCGCCTGACCGAAGCCGCCGGGGAGTTCGCCCGTCTGGGCGCCGGCCCGGCCCTGGTAGTACGGGTTGGCGTAATACCGGCCGAGGATGTTCGACTGGTTGAGGCTGGAGGCGCCGATCTGGTTGCCGAGCGACTGGTCGAGCGACGTGGGCTGCTGGAACTCCATGGTCTGGGTGAGGGTCTGGCCGGCCCCGCCGCCACTCCCTCCACCACCGGTGGTTCCGCCGCCGCCGGTGCTGCCGTTTGTCTGGGCGAGGGCCGCGCCGCCGAGGGTGGCCCCGACCGCCGCCAGGCTGAATCGCAGGAGTGATCGCATGAGTCGCCCCCCAGGCGCAGATGGTCTGCTGTCCCGATTGTATCGGACGCGAGGTTAGGGCAGGATGAGTAAGTTTCTGGGGTAATGTAGTCCGCTCGCTCCGCGAGCGGATCGGCGAAGACCGCTCGCGGAGCGAGCGGACTACATTCAGGGGCCACCGTGATCCTCGGGTACAACACCAACGGGTTCGCCCACCACCGGCTCGAAGACGCGATCGAGATCATCGCGGAGCTGGGATACCGCGGGGTGGCACTGACGCTTGATGTGAATCACATCGATCCGTACTTGTCGTCATTCCCTTGGGACGTGGTGGAGTTCCGCGATGCTGCTGGTCCTCTCGACCTACACATCGTCTTGGAGACCGGGGCCCGGTTCATTCTTGATAAACGGCGTAAGCATCAACCAACCCTGATTTCGCCCAGTGCCGACGCGCGAGAACGGCGGGCGAACTATCTCCGAACCGCCATTGGATTCGCGATCGAGATGCCCTCGTCGTACGTCAGCTTCTGGTCCGGCACTCCGACGGACGACGCCGTACCGTCGGTGCTGATGACCCGGCTCGTGGAGGAATGCAAGCGACTTGCCGACTACGCCGCCCAACAACGCGTCTTCCTCGCGTTCGAGCCGGAACCGGGGATGTTCATCGACACGATGGACAAGTTCGCCGAGCTTCACGCGAAGGTGAACCACCCGGCGTTCGGGCTGACGGTGGATATCGGCCACCTCGTCTGCAACGGCGAGTTGCCGGTCAGCGACCACCTCATCCGGTGGAAGGACGTGCTCTGGAACGTGCATATCGAGGACATGCGCCGCGGCGTCCACGACCACCTGATGTTCGGCGAGGGGGAGGTCGATTTCGACGACGTGTTCGCGGGGCTGCGGGCGGCGAACTACGCGGGGATGGTGTCCGTCGAACTGAGCCGACACAGCCACGACGCGGTGAACACCGCCCGGCGGTCGATGGAGTTCCTGCGTCGGTTCGTGTAGTCCCGGATTCGATTGCCGCACCACCCGCCGACTGGCGTCGGCGGCTCGCGACGGAAGAAAGTAGACTAGCGGCCCAGCTACTTCTCCGGCCGCAGGTACTTCAGAAGTTGCTCGTAGGTCTCCAGCGGGTGGTCCTCCTGCTCGGCGCCGGAGGCGTGGCACCGCTCGCACCGGTCGAGCAGGATCGACTTCACCTTTGCCGCCGACCCGTCCAGGTAGTCGGCGGTGATCGGCCGGCCGGTCAGGTCCGGCGGCAGCGGGAACCGGTCGGTTTCGTAGGCCGCCTTCCGGGCCGTGTCGTCGGCATGGATCCACGCCCGCAGCACCTGCCGCTCGCCGTCGCGCTCGGCCTCGACCTGGGGCTTGCTGGTCGGGTCGGCCTTCAGCGCCCGCTTGAAGCCGCCGCCGTCCTTGTGGAAGAACGCGGCGGCCATGCTCCCGGTGCCGTCCCACTTCGGCCCCTCGACCGCCCCCATGACCAGCCGCTCCAGGTGCGGCGGCTGCCCGGCGGCCGGTTGCGGTGGGACCGGTGCGTCGCCGGCGGCGATCGGCTTCGGCGTCGGGCTGCCGTTGGCCTGTGGCTTCGTCGCGGGCTCCGGCGCGGGCGGCAGGGCCTCCTTCGGCCGGGCCGTGGCCTCGCGCTCGGCCCGCAGGGCCGGCCCGATCACCCGCACGCCCAGCACCCCGAACCCGGCAGCCGCAGCCGCCATCAGCAGTACGATCACCGCCTTGCCCCGCGGGCCATACAAGTCCAGCAGGCTCAGGATGATCTGCAGCGCCAGCGCGATCCCGCCGATGCCGCCGGTCACCGGGATCGCCATCGCGACCGACGGGCCGTAGTCCGGCAGCCGGGCCAGCCACCAGCAGCCGATATCCGCCACCTCCGCGACCAGCGCCGCCGGCGCCAGCACCCCGCGGACCAGCCCCGGGTAGCCGGTGAACGCGAACGTCAGCCCGGTCAGGGTGAACAGCATGGCGAAGCTCAGCAGGTGAGCGTGCGTGGACTGCGTCAGCTTCTCGACGCTGACCTGCCGGTCGCTCCGCACCCACCCGCCGGGCAGCACCTCGGCCGCCGGTGCCACCTCCATGTACTTGGCCAGATGCTCGTACGTCTCCAGCGGGAACTTCTCCTGCTCCTCTCCCCGCTTGTGGCACCGCTCGCACCGGTCGGCCAGGATCGTCTTCACCTTGACCGCCGCCTTATCGTCGTGCAGGTAGTCGGCGGTGATCGGCTTGCCGGCCAGGTCCGGCGGCAGCAGCAGCCGGTCGGCCTCGTAGGCGGCCTTCCGGTCCGCCTCGTCGCTGCGGATCAGCGCCCGGACCGCCTGGCGCTCGCCCTCGCGCTCGGCGTCCACGGTTTCCTTGCCGCGGTCCTTGATCTCGCCCTTGTACAGCGCACCGTCCTTGTGGAAGAAGGCGGCGGCCATCGACCCGGACCCGTTGAACGGCGGCCCCTCGACCGGCCCCATGACCAGCCGCTCCAGCCGGGAGGTCGGAACCTCGGGCGGGGCGTTCGGGTCGATCTTCTTGACCCCGGCGAAGACCTCGACCACGTCGGCCATGGTCGGCAGCGCCTCGCCCTCGCGGGAGGAGTGCTGGAGGTGGAGCTGGATCAGCGCGGAGAAGTACCCAATCCCGACCGTGACGAGGAACACGGACAGGACGAGTTTGGCGGCCAGCGGCAAGCCGCGGAGGGTGATCCGGGGGGCGGGGTCCGTCATGCGTGGCGCTCCGCGCGCGGGAGGCAGTTCCGGCGGGCTAACACTCTGACGCGGTCCGGCAGAGGCCGTTCCGCGGATGGGTAGGCACACACTATTAAACCCGCCTCGGGGGTCGGGTACAACAGGCATCTTGGCGAACGGCCGGCGTAAGCCGGCTGGTGTGCGATCGACGGTGGGCGATCGACGGTGGGCGATAGAACCCCACCAGCCGGCTTACGCCGGCCGTTCGCCAAGTTTCGCCAGCCCCTCCTCGACCGCGTTCAGCACCGCCAGGCGGACCTCCGGCAGCGGCCCGGCCGCCCGCGCTCCGGACGCCAGCTTGTGCCCGCCGCCGCCGAACCGCTCGGCCAGCTTCGACACGTCCAGCGCCTTCGACCGGAAGCTCACCTTCGTCGTGCCGTCGGTCTGCTCGATGAACAGGAGCGCGACCTCGACCCCCTCGACGCTGCGCGGGTAGTTGATCAGGTCCTCGGTGTCGCCGGGCACCGCCCCGGTCGCCGGGTAGTCACGCAGGTACACCTCGGTGTACGCCACCTTCCCGCCGGACCTAACGGACAACCGGTCCAGCGCCAGCCCGGCCAGCTTCAGCCGCGCCACCGGGGCCGCCTCGAAGAGTTGCTCGTACAGCGGCGTCGGGTCCGCCCCGAGCCGGACCAACTCCCCGGCCAGGTCGAACGTGGCGGCGGTCGTGTTCGGGTGGCGGAACCACCCGGTGTCCAGGGCCAGCGCCATGAACATCATGTGCGCCGCCCGGGCGCTGATGGGGACGTCGAGCGAGCGAATCAGCTCGTAGGTCAGCCGGCCGGTCGCCTCCGCGGCGGTGTCCACGAACCGGGTCGCGCCGAGGTCGTCCTGGGTGCGGTGGTGATCGACGACCGCCTTGGGCACGTCCAGCGTCCGCAGGAACGCGCCGAAGTCGCCGAGCTGGTTCCAGGTGCCGGTGTCCATCACGATGACCGCGTCCGCGTCGCGGAACCGGTCGCCGGGCGGCTCGAACTGCTCGATGGGGAGGCCCGGGGTGTTCAGGAATGCGTACCGCGGCGGCAGGTTGCTGGGGATGACTACCCGGGCCGTCTTGCCCAGTGCGGCCAGCGCGTCGGCCAGGGCGAGCTGCGACCCCATCCCGTCGGCGTCCGGGCGGAGGTGCGTCACCAGCAGGATCGTCTGGTGACGGCGGATCAGGTCTACCAGCGGCGACCAGTTCAGGCGCATCAGCGGGTCCTTCAACGGGTGCGAAGGGGACATTATACGGGTGTGCTGGTCGGCGAGCCGGGGCTGGCCCCGGATTACCTCCACTGGGTCGCCCGTTCCCACACGCGGGAACGCCCCGACGCGAACCCGCCCGCGTTCCCGCGTGTCTGCCGTCGGCATCCGATCTGCATCACGGGTCGCCGCCCCCTGGAATTCGGTCTGGACGTGTAGACAGCATTTGTTTATTCTGCAATTAATTGACGGACCAGTCCGCTAATTAATTCATCCGCGGTGCCTGATGCGTTCCGCCGACCCCAGCCAGCGACGACCCGGGCGGCCGAAGGATCCCGGCCTGGAAGCCCGACGCCGGACGGAGATTCTCGACGCGGCAGCGGAGTTCTTCGCGCGCCGCGGGTTCTCCGCCACCGACGTGCAGGTGATCGCCGATCAACTCGGCGTCGGAAAGGGGACCGTGTACCGGTACTTTCCGACCAAGGAGCAACTGTTCCTGGCGACCGTCGAGCGCGGGCTCGACGAGCTGACCGCCGAGATCGACGCGGTGATGGCCGACCCGGCCGTCGACCCCGTGGACCTGATCCGCGGGGCGATCCGGGCGTACCTCGGGTTCTTCCACCGCCGGCCGGAGATGGCCGAGCTGTTCATCCAGGAGCGGGCCGCATTCCCGCACCACCACCGGCCGCTGTACTTCTCCGAGAAGAATGGCGACGAGAAGTGCCGTCAGCGGGAGGAACTGCTGAGCCGGCTGATCGAGGCCGGGCGTGTGCGGCCGATGCCGCTGGAGCGGTTCTTCGACGTGGTCGGCGACCTGCTGTACGGGACCATCCTGACCAACCTGCTGACCGGCCGGCCGGCCGACCCGGACGCCCAGGCGGACGCCGTGCTGGACGTGGTGTTCCACGGCATCCTGACCGACGCCGAGCGGAAACAGCCGAAGGGGAGGAAGAAGCGATGAAGCGGCTCCTGGCAGCGGTCGGGCTGGTGGTGCTCGCCGGGTGCGGCCCGCACGGCTCGACGCAGACGACCGGCCCGTCCGGCGAGCTGCCGACGGTCACAATCACGACGGCTCCGGTGACGGTCCGGCCGCTGCAACGGTCGGTGGACGCGGTCGGCACGCTCTCCGGGTACGAGGAGACGACCGTCGCCCCGAAGGTCTCGGGCCGGGTGCTGGCCGCGTTCTACGACCTCGGCGACGTGGTCCTGCCGGGGACGGTGCTGCTGGAGATCGACCCGACCGACTTCCTCAAGGACATGGACCGCGCCCGCCGCGCGCTGGACCTGGAGCTGGCCCGCCTCGACCTGACGGAGTTGCAGAGCAAGTCGCAGTTCAAGATCGAGGACGTGCCGGCGGTCCGCAAGGCGCAGTACGCCCTGGAGAACGCCCAGAAGGAGTACGACCGGGTGACACGCCTGGGCGGGGCGTCCGGGCGGGAGCGGGACGCGGCCGCCACCGACCTGCGGCTGGCGCAGGCGACCAAGAGCCTGGCGCTGTCGGAGGCGAACGCCGGGCTGACGTCGGCGTGGCTGCGCAAGGACGAGCTGGACCAGGCCGGCCTGCGGCTGGACGACTGCACCCTGCGGGCGCCGTTCCCGTCCCTCTGTGCCGCGTGGGCGGCGGTCGTCACGCCGGGGTTCACCCCGTTCCGGTACTCGGTGGCCCGCAAGCTCGTTTCCGAGGGGGAGATGGTCCAGAGCCAGCCGAAGACCGACGCCTACCAGTTGGTGATCGACCGGGTGTTGAAGCTGCCGGTCGGGGTGCCGGAGAAGTTCGTCGGCGAGGTGCGGCTGGGTCAGCCGGTCGAGGTGCGGGTGGACGCCTTTCCGGGGCGGGTGTTCCCCGGGGTGGTGTACCGGATCAGCGCGACGGTGGACCCGGTCAACCGCACCTTCTACCCGGTGGTGGCGATCATGAACCTGGACCGGGAACTGAAGGCCGGCGGGTTCGCCCGGGCGTCGATCCGGACGCGGGTGGACCCGGCGGTGAAGACCGTCCCGACGGCGGCAGTGGTGACGTTCGCCGGGGTGAACAAGGTGTTCGTGATCGAGAACGACAAGGCGAGGGCGGTCGAGGTGAAGCTCGGCACCCGCGACCGGGACTGGGTCGAGGTGATCGGGGAACTGCAAACCGGCGCTACGATCGCCACTTCGGGGCATTCGCAGCTGGTGGACGGCAGCCCGGTCAAGTTGCGGGAGTAAGGCAGTGAACCGCAGCCCGGAGCGCAAGCGACGGGCGTATCGTCCGCCCGTCGCTTGCGCTCCGGGCTGAGATTGGTCGGCCTCTGCCGTCCGCGATCCGAGGACTTGCGACTCATGAGTATCTGGGACATCTGCATCCGCCGGCCGGTCTTCACGACGATGCTGGTCCTCGGGCCGGTCGTCCTCGGGCTGGCGTCATACTTCCGGCTGGGCGTCGAGCTGTTCCCGAACGTGGACGTGCCGGTCGTGGTCGTGACCACGACGCTCAAGGGCGCGTCGGTGGACGAGATGGAGTCCGCCGTCACCAAGGAGGTCGAGGAGGCGGTCAACACCGTCTCCGGGATCGACGAGCTGCGCTCCACCACCAAGGAGGGCATGTCGCAGATCGTCATCGGGTTCAAGCTGGAGAAGGACGGCGACGTCGCGGCGCAGGAGGTGCGCGACAAGATGTCCACCATCATGCCGCGGCTGCCGGTCGGCACCGACCCGCCGGTGGTCGAGAAGTTCAACCTCGACGCTGCCCCGGTGGTGACGGTCGCGGTCTCCGGTCGGCGGTCGCTCCGCGAAGTCACCGAGATCGCCAAGAAGCTAATCAAGGAAGACCTCGAAGGGGTCTACGGCGTCGGCGCGGTGGTACTGGTCGGCGGCCAGACGCGGGCGGTCAACGTGACCGTGAACCCCGAGCAACTCCGCGCCCGCGGACTGTCCGCGGAGGACGTGCGGCAGGCGCTCCTGCGGCAGAACCTGGAGTTGCCCGGCGGCCGGGTGGCCCAGGGCGCCCGCGAGGAGGTGCTGCGGACGCTCGGCCGGGTGAAGGAGCCGAAGGACTTCGAGGAGATCATCGTCTCCCACCGCAACGGCTACCCGGTGCGAGTCGAGGACGTGGCCACGGTCGAGGACGGCGTCGAGGAGCCGCGGGGCCTCAGCCGGCTCGATGGCGATGTGGCGGTGAGCCTCATCATCCAGAAGCAGTCCGGCGGCAACACGGTCGGCGTCGCAGACGCGGTCAAGGCCCGGCTGGAGCAGATCCGCCCCACCCTGCCCTCGGATATCCGCGTCGAGGTCATCCGCGACCAGTCGAAGTTCATCAAGGGGTCCATCCAGGAGGTCAAGTTCCACCTGATGCTGGCCGCAGTGCTGGTCAGCGCGGTGCTGTTCCTGTTCATCCGCGACTGGCGGACGATGGTCGTCGCGGCGGTCGCCATCCCGACCAGCATCATCGGCGCCTTCGCGTTCATGGACCTCATGGGCATGTCCCTGAACAACATGACGCTGCTCGGCCTGATCCTGGCGGTCGGCATCGTCATCGACGACGCGGTGGTGGTGCTGGAGAACGTCTTCCGCCACATGGAGGAGTACGGCCGCACGCCGTGGGAGGCCGCGTCCGTCGCCACGAAGGAGATCGCCCTGGCGGTGCTGGCGACGACGATGTCCCTGGCGGTGATCTTCGCCCCGATCGCGTTCATGTCCGGGCAGGTCGGGCGGTTCTTCAACGACTTCGGCTTCGTGGTCGGGTTCTGCATCCTCCTGAGCATGGTGGTCAGCTTCACCCTGACACCGATGCTCTGCGCCCGGTTCCTGCGGCCGCTGAAGGCCAACAAGAGCCACGTCGGCCACGGCGCCGCCGAGCAGACCGGCTTCTGGGGCTGGCTGACGCGGCGGTACGTCGGCACCCTGGCCTGGTCGCTACGGCACCGGTGGGCGGTCGTGCTGGCCACAATCGTGACATTCCTCTCGACGCCGGCGCTGTTCATGGCGGTCGGCACCGACTTCGTGCCGAAGGACGACCAGAGCGAGTTTGAGGTCGCGGTCATCATGCCCGAGGGGTTCAGTCTCGACCGCTCCGACGCGCTGTGCAAGGAGATCGAGGAGAAGCTCAAAATCGTCCGCGGCGTGACCAACGTGTTCACCACCATCGGCGAGACGAACGGCCGCAGCCCCAAGGGGCAAGGCGACGTGACCAAGGTCACCATCTACTGCCGCATGACCGACCTGACCGAGCGCAAGTTCGGCCAGCGCGACGCGATGGCCGACGCCCGCGTGCTGATGGCCGAGTACCCCGACTTGCGGACCAACGTGCAGGAAGTGCCGCTCTTTAGCTCGTCGGCGTTCAAGAACGTGCAACTGGAGCTGAGCCTCCGCGGCCCGGACACGGCGAAGCTTCAGGAGATGGCCAACGCCGTGGTCAAGAAGATGGAGGCCAATCCGCACTTCACCGACGTGGACACCAACGCCGCGTCGCGCAACCCGGAGTTGCAGGTCCGCATCGACCGCGACAAGGCGGCGGACCTCGGCGTGTCGGTGCAGTCGCTGGCGTCGGCGCTGGGGCTGATGGTCGGCGGCGAGCCGGTAAGCAAGTACAAGGAGGGGGCCGAGCAGTACGACGTCTGGCTGCGAGCGGACCTGCCCAGCCGCGACCGCCCGGCCGCGATCGCGGCATTGACCGTCCCCGGCCGCGACGGCAGGCCGGTGGAGCTGCGCAACCTCGCCTACCTCGACCCCGAGCGCGGCCCGGCGACGATCGAGCGCTACAACCGCCAGCGGCAGGTGTCCGTCTCCTGCAACCTGGCCCCGGGGGTCGCTCTTGGCAACGCACTCCCGGAAGTGGACGCCTACGTCAAGGAGTTGAACCTGCCGCCGGAGTACCGCTACGAGTTCCTCGGCGAGGCGAAGCTGATGGCCGACTCGAACTCGAACTTCGCGATGGCGTTCCTGCTGGCGTTCGTGTTCATGTACATGATCCTGGCGGCGCAGTTCGAGTCGCTGGTCCACCCGATCACGATCCTGCTCGCCGTGCCGCTAACACTACCGTTCGCGCTGCTGTCGCTCCTGTTCCTCCAGACGCCGCTGGATGTGTACGCGATGATCGGCCTGTTCATGCTCTTCGGCATCGTGAAGAAGAACGGCATCTTGCAGGTGGACTACACGAACGTGCTGCGGGCGCAAGGGCTGCCGCGGGACGAGGCGATCCTGAAGGCGAACGAGGCCCGGCTGCGGCCGATCCTGATGACCACGATCATGCTGGTGGCGGCGATGATCCCGATCGCGGCCGGGCAAGGCCCCGGCGCGAGCGCCCGGGCCAGTATGGCGAAGGTGATCCTCGGCGGGCAGTTGCTCTCGCTCCTGCTGTCGCTGCTGGTGACGCCGGTGGCGTACTCACTGTGGGACGACCTGACCAGGCTCATGAAGCGGGTGACCGGCTGGTTCGGCCGCCGGTTCCGCCGGCCGGAGCCCGCGTCCGACGCGGCGAAGGAGACGCTGCTGGACGTACCGGTGGAGCTGATCCCGGTCCCGAGCGGCAACGGCTCGAACGGCCACCACGCGGCCAACCCGCCCCGCGAGGTGGCGTGACCGCGCCCGGAATCATAGCCGCCAGCCGACGCCGCCGTTGGCGAAGAACTGGGCCGACTGGTCGTTCAGCCCCCAGCCGACACGGACGCCGAGTTCCAGGTCCGGCGTCACGAGGTAGCGCACCCCGGGGCTGATGTAGTGCTGCGTGGTGTTCCACTCCCGCCCGGTCGTGGACACGCCGAAGTACTCGACGTGCGTCGCCCACTTCTCCCCGAGCGGCACCCGCAGCACGGCCGACGGCGCCCAGTGGTTGAAATGGTCGCCCTCCTCGCTCGCGAACCCGTAGCGGAACGCGGCGTCGAACTGCCAGCGGTTCGAGAACACCCACCCGACCGCGTACGTGGCGACGAGCCGGGTGGCGGTCGAGGTGCCGGGGCTGCCGCCGGTGGGGGTGAAGCCCTGGAGGATGGCCGCGCTCCGCGGCAGCCACCGGTCCTGGTCGGTGACGCGGACCTT
This sequence comes from Fimbriiglobus sp., assembly GCA_035539575.1. GTDB lineage: Bacteria > Planctomycetota > Planctomycetia > Gemmatales > Gemmataceae > DASSAT01. The sequence continues at coordinate 16,538 of DATLIF010000513.1, forward strand.
CACGCCGTAGGCGATCCGGTACTCGCGCTCCACGCCGCCGGCCCGGGCGACGTCCCCCTCGCTGCCGCCGGCGTCGGACCCGGTGACCGGGTTGCCGCCCCCGCCGATCTCGGCGTTCCAGCCGAGCCGCAGTTCGAGGCGGTCGGTCAGGCCGTACCGCAGGATCGCCTCAGGGAAGCTGTGGCTGTCCTTGAGCCTGCGGTTATCGACGAACGAGTACGCAGTCTCCAGGATGAGCCGGCCGCGGCCGGCGATCGTGGTCGCGGGGGTGAACGAGTCGCGGTCCGTCTCGATCTCGTCCCCGGCTTCCGGTTGCTCCTCGACCCGCTCGCCGGTGAGGAGTTCCAGCGGCTCGGCCGGCGAATTCGGTACGGATGGTGGAACGTCCTGGGCTGCGACCCGCGGAGTCAAGTATGCCAGCCACGCGGCCCCGCATATCAACGCGACCGCTGCGAGGTGGCACCGGCGCATCCCCTGGCCCTCCGAACCGCACCCGGATCAGACCTGGTCGTGTCGGGTGTATCGACGGGGAGGGGCGGGCGACTTCACCGAATGACAAA
>DATLIF010000514.1:0-3691 GCA_035539575.1 Fimbriiglobus sp.
GGGCTGAACTTCACCCCCGACGGGCTAAAGCTCTCGGTCGGCGTCGCCAGGGTGCCGGACAAGCCGGCGAACCCCGCGCCGACGAACCCGGCCGGTGCGGTCGCCGGGCCCGCGGGCCGGGTCGCGCCGACGCCCCGCACCGACGATCGCATCGACCTGGACATCTGGCACTGGAAGGACGAACTCGTCCAGCCGATGCAGAAGGTCCGCCGCGGCGGCGACCGCGAACGCAACCAGCGCGCCGTCTACTTCCTCGACACGAAGCAGACCCGCCAGCTCGACGACGAGGACACGACCGTGGCCGTCCCCGGCCACGGCGATTGGGCGCTGGCCTCCAGCGACAAGAAGTACCGCGGCATGCAGTGGCTCTCCCCGACCCCGCGGGACTACGCCCTGCTCAACATCCGCACCGGCGAAGGCAAGCCACTGCTGCAAGCGCACGAGGGGAGCCTGACCCGCTCGCCGAAGGGCAAGTGCCTGGTCGCCTTCGACGGCAAGGACTGGCTCGCCCAGCCGTGCCCGGCCGGGAAGACGGTGAACCTCACCGCGAAGCTGAAGGTGAAGTTCGCCAGCGAGGAGTACGACAGCCCGAGCGTCACCCCGGCCTACGGGCCGTGCGGGTTCACCCTGGACGAGAAGCACGTCCTGCTCATCGACCGCTACGACATCTGGAAGGTCGCCGTGGACGGTAGCGGCGCCGAGAACGTCACCAAGGTCGGCCGCGAGCTGAAGACCCGCTTTCGTCCGATTCGGATCGACGACGAGGACCGCTCCGACGACCGCGTCATCGACCTGACGAAGCCCATGTTGCTGTCCGCCGAGAACCTGGAGACGCACGACACCGGGTTCTACCGGATGGAGCCGGGCCAGAAACCGAAGATGCTGCTCATGGGCGCCCGCCAGTACGGCAGCCGGTTCGGCGGGGTCACGAAGGCGAAGGACGCGGACGTGTATGTGTTCACAGTCCAGACCTTCTCGGACTACCCGGACTACTACGTCGCGGACAAGGACTTCAAGGAGGTAAAGCGCGTCACGGAACTCAACCCCCGGGTCAAGGAGTTCAACTGGGGCAAGGCCGAACTGGTCCACTACCACAGCGCCGACGGGATGCCGCTCAAGGGCATCCTGGTCAATCCCGAGGATTTCGACCCGTCGAAGAAGTACCCGATGGTCGTGTACATCTACGAGCGGCTGTCGCAGGGGCTGCACACCTTCAAGCTGCCGGCGGCCGGCACGTCCATCAACCCGACGTACTACGCCAGCAACGGCTACCTGGTGTACATGCCGGACATCGCCTACACGGTCGGCTCGCCGGGCCAGAGCGCGCTCAAGTGCGTGCTGCCGGCGATCCAGGCGGTGGTCGATAAGGGCAGCGTCAACGAGGACGCGATCGGCATCCAGGGGCACTCCTGGGGCGGCTACCAGATCGCGTACATGGTCACGCAGACCAACCGGTTCAAGGCGGCCGCGGCGGGCGCCCCGGTATCGAACATGACCAGCGCCTACGGCGGCATCCGCTGGGGCAGCGGGATGCCGCGGCAGTTCCAGTACGAGAAGACCCAGAGCCGTATCGGCAAGACGCTCTGGGAGGCGCCGATGAAGTACATTGAGAACTCGCCGGTGTTCATGGCCGACCGGGTCCAGACTCCGCTTCTTATGCTGCACAACGACCAGGACGACGCGGTCCCCTGGTATCAGGGGATCGAGTACTACCTGGCTCTGCGGCGGCTGGGCAAGGAGGTGTACCTGCTCAACTACAACGGCGAGTTCCACGGCCTGCGCAAGAAGGCGACCCAGCGAGACTACACGTTGCGGATGCAACAGTTCTTCGACCACCACCTCAAGGGTGCCTCCGCCCCCGAGTGGATGACGAAGGGTGTCCCGTTCAGCGAGCGGGACAAGGAAAAGGAACAGTGGAAGAAGCTGTTTGAGCCGGAGAGTCAGAAGTAGATAATCCAGGCCCACGGACCGGTGTCCGTGGGCTTCTTCATTTCACGGAGGTCCGCCGTGTCGCGGTTGATCGCACTCGTTCTCAGCCTCGTACCCGTCCCCGCGCTCGCGCAGGATACGCTGCGCACCGTCGCCGAGCGGACCGACTACCTCGAGACGTCGCGCCACGCGGACGTAACGCAGTTCTGCGAGGCGCTGGCGAAGCAGTCACAGTTCGTCCGGCTGACCGAATTCGGCACCAGCACCGAGGGCCGCAAGCTCCACCTGCTGACGCTGTCCGATCCGCCGGTGTCCACGCCGAAGGAGGCCGCCGACACGAAGAAGCCGATGGTGCTGGCGTTCGCCAACATCCACGCCGGCGAGGTGGACGGCAAGGAGGCAGTCCTGGCACTGGCCCGCGATCTCGCCGCCGAAAAGAGCCTGCTCAAGAAGCTGGTCGTGCTGATCGTCCCGAACCTCAACCCGGACGGCAACGAGAAGATCGACCCGAAGAACCGCATGTCGCAGAACGGCCCGCCGTCCGTCGGCGTCCGGGCGAACGCCCAGGGACTCGATCTCAACCGCGACTTCGTGAAGCTGGAGAGCCCGGAAATCCGCGGCCTGGTGCGCGTCTTCACCGAGTGGAACCCGCTCGTCGTCGTGGACTGCCACACGACCAACGGCAGCTACCACAGGTACACGCTGACCTACGACGGCCCGCGTTACCCGGCCGCCGATCCGCGCCTGGTCGAGGCGGGGCAGGGCCGGGTGCTGCCGGACCTCGCTGCCCGCGTGAAGAAGGCGACCGGGTTCGACAGCTTCCCCTACGGCAACTTCTCCCGCGACAAGACGCTCTGGGAGACGTACCCGTCCAGCCCGCGGTTCGGCCTCCAGTATCTCGCGCTCCGCGGCCGGGTCGGGCTGCTCTCGGAGTCGTATACCTATGCCCCGTTCGCCGATCGTGTGAAGGTCAGCTACGCCTTCGTCCGCGCCGCCTTCGAGTATGCCGCGGACCACGCGGACGAGTTGAAGAAGCTCACGACCGACGCCGAAAAGCCGCGGACGCGCGTCGCCCTGCGGACCCGGACCGTCGAGGAGGGGAAGGGGGCCACCGTCCACGGCTACGAGGAGTCGATGAGGGACGGCCGCCGCGTCCGCACTGACACGCCGCGGGACTACCCGGTCAAGCTGGTGACGAAGTGTGAGCCGACGCTGGAGGCGGATGTCCCGGCCGCGTACCTGATCCCGCCGGGGTTCCCGGCCGCGGTCGAGACGCTGCGTCGGCACGGCATCAAGCTGGAGGAGTTGACCGGGGACGTACGGGCCGAGGCTCAATCATACAGGGTCACGGAGATCAAGAAGGCCGCGCGCGAGTTCCAGAAGCACGCGATCGTGACGCTGGAGGTGAAGCCAGATAAGGCTTCGCATCTTCTTCCGGCCGGCAGCATGCTGATCCCGACCGCGCAGCCGCTGGGCCAGTTGGCCGCGTACCTGCTGGAGCCGCAGGCCGAGGATGGGCTGGCCGCCTGGAACTTGTTCGACAAGTCGCTCGAAGTCGGCGAGTGGTTCCCGGTGGTGCGACTCTCCGAAATTCCCGCCGCGCTGCGGCAGGAGAAGAAGGAGAAGGAGGCCCCGCGCCGGTACACGCTGGACAGCCTCCTTGTCGAGCCGAAGGGCGGCGGACGCCCGCCGGGTGGCGGGGGCGGTCGCGGCGGGTTCGGCGGCTCGGTGGAGTGGCTGCCCGACGGCGAACACTTCCTCC
>DATLIF010000515.1:0-11065 GCA_035539575.1 Fimbriiglobus sp.
GCCGTAGCCGCCGCGGCCACCACCCCCGCCGCCGTACCCGCCGCCACCCCCACGGGGGCGCTCCTCACGCGGCTTGGCCTCGTTGACCGTCAGCCGGCGGCCCTGGAACTCGGCACCGTTCATCGCCTGGATGGCCTCCTCGGCCCCCGACGACATCTCGACGAACGCGAACCCGCGGGACCGGCCGGTCTCCCGGTCGGTGATGATCTGGGCCTTCACCACGGTCCCGTACTGCCCAAACACCTGCTCCAGGTCGGACGACGTGGTCCCGAACGGCAGGTTCCCGACGTACAGATTCTTGACGCTGCTCATGCAGCTCCCTCGCGGGTGGTCCGGGCCTTATTCACGGCCGGCCGCCCCACATCTCCACCTGACCTGACCGCCGGCCACCGACGGCCCGGAAGACAAGCGAACGCGGTGCCCACTCACGCACCACCGCCAACGACTCGCTCGCGACACGGGGATAACACGTTTCGCCTTAGGGAGACGCACCCGATCGCGGGGAGATGGAGTCGCCGTTACGGTCCGTCATTGCCAGCTTAGCGATCGTCGGAGCTTGGGAAGGGAGTCTCAGAGCAGATCCGCCAAACAGAGCCAGACGCGAACGCCAACGACCCGTCCGTATCTTCCTGACCGGCGGGTTCCACCCCCACCGGCTAACCGGGAGTATAGGTCCGCCTCTGGAAAGAAGATAGCCCGAATCACCCGGATTTGGACGGGCTCACGCCGTGCCTGGTCCGTGTGTCGGATCAGCCGACACGGAACCGTCCGGCTGGAACCGGACTCGTTCGGGTTTCCAGCGTGGCTCGACCGGATCGCCGTTCGCAACCCGCAACATCGCATCGGCCAGGTTGAAATTCGCCAGCTTCCGCAGTCCCACATATGAGGTAGTCAGTCGCGGGTTGATCTCGATGGCGGAGTCGTGCGACCCGTCCACCTCGTCACCGAGGACCAGATCGACGCCGACGTACCCGAGTAGTCCAGTGACGCAGCCGACCGCCCGCTGACCGAGAGAAATGGCCCGTTCGGCGAGGTCAGGGGAGGTGGGTAGCTCGCCGCCCTCGTAACGAAACCTGCCGTCATCGGAGAGAATCTGGAACGTCGGGAGCAGCGGCACGGTCTGCGTTGGGCCGATCAGAAACGCCACGCTGGCCGGCCGGCCGGGGACGAAGTCCTGGGCGATCGGATCCCCCTGAGACTCCCCAAACGCGGCGTCGCGGCTCACAAGGAAAGCGGATTCATTCCCGCAGTAGTATGTGGCCATTGATCCCGCGCCGTCTGCTGGCTTGATGACCGCCGGCACCCGGGTCGGTGGCCAGTCGCGGGCGAGGCCGGTCTTGGGCGTCGGGACACCATGTCGCTCCCACCACGAGCCCAGTGCGAGCTTGTCCCGGGTTAACCGGATTGCTTCGAGCGTCGGCCCGAGTAACCGTCGGCTGGGCGCCCAGGTACACCGCTCTTCGAGTATGAGCTCGGCTTCCGGTGCGATAAGTAGGGTGTAATCGGCCCGGCCGATGGCCTTGCGGAACTCGCGTCGTTCCAGATCGCCATCGACGCCGTCCAGGCTAAGAACCTCAACCCCCGGCAGTTGCCGGAAGTCCTCGGCCACCGCGTCCCGCATCGCCCGACCCTCTCGGTAAAGAGAGTGGGCCGGGTCGGACGGATCCCGACCCAGCCCCAGGGCACAGCAGTACTCGTAGACGAAGACAGTCGGCATCCAGGATTTACCGTGGCGTTGTGGGCGGCAAGGCCACCGTCGGCACCCCGCCGGATGACTCCGGTGACACCGGCGTGGGTGCCTGTGTCGCGTCAGTCGGTAGCGTCCGCCGCGGCGACGGTGGCAGGGTCAGTGTACCGGTCGCCCGGAACGGTGACTCGCTTACCTGCGCCGGCGTCGCCGGACCAGCTCCGCCGGTCATGGGTGTGGAGATCGGTCGGCCGGCCGGCGACTCTGCTGACTTCGGCGACGGCGCAGTCTCCGGCTGCAGCGGCACCGGGGTCGGGGCACCGGGCTGCGTTGGCATCCACGGTGCCGCGGGGACCGGAGCACCCGGCGGCGGCGGAAGCGGGCCGGAGGTAAGGTCGGCGGTCGGCTTCCATTCGTGCAGCGGGCCGAGCGGCAGGTCGGCCGGGTGCTCCCGCAGCTTCAGCGACGCCTCGGTGGCCCGGAAGTGGTCGGCCGCCTTCTTCTCGACGTGCTGCGGCAGTGGGCCGTCTGCCAGCGTCACGTTGTTGTACCGCAGGATCGTCCCCTTGGCGTACTCCAGCCCTGCCAGCGCGATGTTGTAATCGGCGATCGCCTGGAACTCCCGGGCGGTCGCGTCGGCCAGGTCTCGCTGCGACTGGATCAGGTTCAGGATCGTCGTCTCGAACGGCACCTTCGGGTCGCCGATCTGCCGGAACTGTAACTCCAGTTCCACGAACTGTTCGAGTTGCTCCCGCCGGGCCCGCTGGGTGCGGCTCAGCTCGTGGGTTAGTGCCACACGGCGGAACTGAGCGTTGAGCAACTCGATCGCCTTACGCTCGGTGTCCGCGAGTTGATAGTACGACCGGTACAGGTTGAGCTGGGCCTGGCGGACCAGGGCGTTGCCGTCCCGGAACCCCAGCGGCATGTCCAGCCGGAGCCCGAGCTGCCAGCTATTGAAGTCGTTCTGGATGAAGTTGTGCAGGGCGTTGTCCGGCGACTCCCCGCCGTCGAGCCGCGCCCCGAGCCCGGCGACGTCGTAGCTGGAGAAGAACCGCAGGTCCGGGCGGCGGAGGTTCCGCTGGAGGACCAGGTTGAGCTGCTGGGCCTTGAGTTCCTGTCGAGCCAGCGACAGTTCCGGTCGGAACTGCATGGCGTCGGCTGCGAGCTGGTAGAAGTCCGGGCGGTACGGGACCAGAGTCGGCTCGTCTACGGGGACAAACCGGGTCCCGTCGTCGGACCGCATGCCGAGCAACCCGCGGAGGACCCGATCGGCCTCCAGCACTTGCCCGCGGGCCGTCAGCACCTGCCCGCGGAACAACTCCACCTGGGCCTGCACTTGGGGCACCTGGCCGGGCCGGGCGATCTCGGCCCGGACCCGGTCGCGGATGAAGAACAGCGAGTCGAGCGACTGCTTGAGCCCCTCCTCCTGGGCGGCCAGGTTGTAGTACGCGCTGTACAGGTTCCAGTACGCCGTCTCCACGTTCAGCAGCATGGTGTTGACCTGGACCTCGAACTGGGCCCGGGCCTGGTCCTGCCGGATGCGGGTGAGCAGGATGCCCTCGCTGCCCTGGCCGCCGCTGGGCCGCAGGCCTGGAATCAGGGCGCTGCCCGGATGGCCTGAGAGGAGTTGGTTGATCTCCACCCCGAACCCTTGCAGCAACGGCTGCTCGAAGATGAACTGCAGTCGCGGGGTGTACGATGTGGCCAGTGAGACGAACTGGGTGTTCGACGGCGGGTTGGACAGGTTCAGGTAGTTGGTACTGAACGTAATCCCGGCCACGCCGCCGGTCGGCAGCGGCTTGGCCAGGGTGCTGCTAAGGTTCGCCGAGTCGCCGTTGGAGAAGCTCTGTTGCAGGGTCAGGGTCGGCTGGTCGTTCTTGTTCCAGGTGATGCTGTTAATCCACCGGGCGTCGAACTTCGACAATGCCCGCTCGACCTCCGCGCCGGCGATGGCCGGGTCAAGGGCGAACGCCCGGATGGTGTCGGTCGTGGTCGTGCCGCGCCCGGTGAACTGGGTCTGCTGCTCGTTCAGCACCCCGGGGTTGAGCGGTGAGCCGCCGACGTTCCCCCCTTCCAGAGCGATGGCGATCGCCTCCTTTAGGGTCAACAGCCGCGGCGGCCGCGACGGGTCGAGGACTGTAGCCGGGGCAGTGCCGGTCGGCACGCCGAGCGGGGTGATGCCGACGTGCGGCTGGGTCTCGAGTTTGCGCAGTTCGACGTTGTTGACCGCCGCCTCGTAGTCCTGCGGCTCAAGGTAAAGCTGCTGCCGGCACCCGCCGAGCGCGGCAAGGCCGATCACCCCGCCGATCAATCGCCTCGCCCAACGCTTCCGCTTCATGGTGGTCCCCCGGTACGCCGGCGCCGCTCCCCCAGATCCGGCGGGGCATTCCCGGTGTGTCATCGACCGGTTGGGGGCGCGGAATTTACCGATGTTGCCGGTCGGACGGGTTAAACCGTTGGTCTAAGTCGAAATGGCGATAATCTGGGGGAAATGACTCAAGTCGCGAGGGTTAGGCCGCCGGTGGCGACCCGGACGGACGGGGAACGACGGCAACCACGGGAAGGCCGAGGGCTCGCTTGATCGGGATCAACTCACCGACGTCGTTGCCCTCGACCCGGTGGCCGACGTACTGGAACAGGTAGCCGAGAACGAACATCCCGATACCCCAGTACCAGGGGAGAAAGAAGAGACACACGAGCCCGGCGAACGCGAGCGGGATGCCGAACATGTGGATCGCGAAGTTGAACGGGTGCTGGTGGCGCTCGAGCCAGTTGGCCCGAGCCTTCCTGGCAAATCGCCAGGCCCGCCGTGCGATCGGGAACGAATAGCCTTGCCGGGCGTCACTCATACCGACCAGGGTATTGGTGCAGCGAATAGGTGGCACGCGTATTCACGCGGATAGAAAGACAGAAAGGCACCCGGCGAACCCCGAGCGTACGCGAGGGGTTTGGGGCGAAAGAACCCTCTCGCTTACGCTTGGGGTTCGCCGGTCGGCCGCGACTTCCGCATTCGAGAGGCACCCCATGATTGCAATCGCACCTTCCATCCTGGCGGCCGACTTCGCCCGGCTCGGGGAACAGGTCCGGGAGACCGAGCAGGCCGGCGCCGACCGGGTCCACGTCGATGTGATGGACGGCCACTTCGTCCCGAATCTGAGCATGGGCGCCGCAGTGGTCCAGGGTCTACGCCCGGCCACCCGGCTGCCGCTGGAGGTCCACCTGATGGTGGAGGATCCGGGCCGATTTATCGACGGATTCGTCAAGGCCGGTGCCGACACGCTTATCTTTCACCTGGAGGTCGAGCCGCAGCCAGAGCGACTGATCCGGCATCTCCGGTCGCTGGGCAAGAAGGTGGGGCTGGCGTTCAACCCGGACATGCCGGTCGAGGCGATCAAGCCGCACCTCGCTGAAATCGACCTGGCGTTGTGCATGACCGTTTTCCCCGGGTTTGGCGGTCAGGCGTTCATTCCCGCCGGCCTCGACCGCATCAAGGCACTGCGAGAGATGATCCGTGGTCAGAACCCGGCGTGCGAGTTGGAGGTAGACGGCGGGATCGACGCTGAGACAGTGCCGGAGGTGGTGTCAGCCGGGGCGAATGTGCTGGTCGCGGGGACGGCGATCTTTCGGGCAAAGGACGGCCCCGCGGCGGCGACGCGACATCTCTCTGACCTGGCCGGGCGGGCGCCGAAGCCCTGGGCGTGACGGCCGCACGACCGGACCTCCGGTGACGAAACTCGGACCGAGTGCGTCAGTTCCGATGATGCTCGGGCGGCGGGCGGGCCGATGAGTCCCGGTCGGCCGGCGAGGTTGTCCGGGCGCGCCCATGCGGTTAGAGTGCCAGAGAGTCTTGCGCCCGGAGGGTAGGCATGGCCCGGCACTGCCTGTCACTGCTGGCGGTCAGCACGGTCTGCTTCGCCGCCGCACCGTCTCCCGGCCCTAACCGTTCCGACGACCCCGCCCCGGTCCGTCCGGCTCTCGCGGCCCCCCTTCCACCATCCGAACGCCGCTCAGACGACGAACTCGCAGAACTGGCGAAGACGGACGCGGTCGCGTTGCTTGACGCCTGCCGCCGGCGAGCGGCCGCGTTACACGGGTACAAGGCCACCCTCGTCAAGCGAGAGCGGATCAACGGCAAGTTGCACGATGAGGAGGTGATCCGCACCTGGGTCCGGGCGGAGCCGTACTCGGTGCTGATGCTCTGGGACAAGGGGGCACGCGAGGTGCTCGGCACCGCGACCGAGGGGACGCTGTATGTATCCGGGGAGAACAACGGCAAGATCAAGGTGTGGCGGCCAAGCGCGCGATTGTTGCCGAAGTTCCTGGACATCCACCCGACCGACGCCCACAGCCCGGCCCGGTCAGCGTCGCGGTACGCGATCACTGAGGGCGGGCTATTGCACGCCCCGGAGCGGACCTACCGGGCGTGGTCCGATGTAAAGTCTCGGGGACGGCTACACGTCAAGTACGAAGGGAAGCGCAAGGTCGATGAGGTCGGCGGACGGGTCTGCCACGTCATCACGCGGACCGCCGACCCGGCGACCATCGACCCGTTCCTGATGGCCGAGGAGCCGCCGGACCCGGCCCGCCGCGCGGTCGATACGTCAAAGTCCGTCACCCTGATGATCGACGCCGAGACGTGGTTGCAGGTCGGTTCGCGGATCACCAACCCCGACGGGCAACTCGTCGGCGAGTACTACTTCCGGGACGTGGAACTCAACCCGAAGTTCGCCCCAGACCAGTTCAAGCCGTCGGCGTTTCGGAAGTAGCCAGCCGGGCCAGCGCCGCGTCGCAAAGCTCGAGCAGGTGTCGCCGGCGCTTCTCCTCAGTGAACCGGCCGTGCTGTTCCAACCAATCGCGGGTTTGCCGGACCATCTGTTGCAGTGCGGTCAGCGCCGACCTCGGACGGGAAGCAGGTTGCTCGGCGACCCGGACGTGAACCGGTGACGCGTGGGCGAGGGCACCACACCGGGCCGCCAGCCACCCGGAGCCGTCGGGTCGGTACTCGAACTCCAGAGCGGCCGTCCAGCGGCCGTCAGCGGGCGTCGCGACTGCGGTCCCCTGGATCTGGCTGTTGGCTATGACTTCAAGCCGCTCGAACTGAGTAAGGGATGCGGCTGACGCTCGGACCCGGACCGGCCTCCGGGCCGCCGGAAGCTCGACCAACTCTCCCGGCCCGTGGCCATCCACATCGACCGATAGCAACGGCCCCGTGGTAGCGAAACACCGGCCGGCCCGGACAGCGTTGATCCAGTTCGTGTAGGTCAGCGGTTCCCCGGGACTCAGACGGGCGTAGGTCCGCGGGGTTCCCAGCGCAACGGTGTTGGAGTCTTTCCCGCTACCGCCTACGAGGGGAATCGCGAACCCCGCGTCCAGCAGCCTGTACCACAGTGGGAGCAGCGGCGCCCGGCGTGGCCCCGTGTCAAACTCGATGGCGTCAATCTTGTCGAGCAGGAGCGCCACCAGCGCCTCACCGCCGGCGGCGCCCTTGTCGGTGTCGAACGGCTTGACCCACACCGTCAGACCGTTCTTGCGGTGGCACTGGTCACACCAGTCGCAGACGGACCAGTCGTCGGTATCCTCGCCGCCGCCGAAGGTCAGCGGGTACACGACCCGGTGCGAGTGCAGCAGCCCCACCGACCCGAGGACCGGGTGAACGTTCAGCGTGTTCACCGCCACGAGGGCCATGTCCGTTTGAAGGGCCGGTTGCTGGCCGCTGAAGGCGGAGAGGTTCGGGTACGTCGGGTAGAGGGTGCCGTCGAGCGAGGGGAAGGGCTGGGCGCACGCCAGTAGGTTGACGACCGCGACGTCTTCCGCGGCTGCTTCCAGTGCCGCTGTGTGGGGCGTGAGAAACTGAGCCCGCGTGTCACCGGGGTGCCAGCCGTCGGCCCGCAGGTCGGACCAGCGCCTCACCTCGAACCGTAGCGCCATCTTGCCGGGGCCGAGGACCACCGTCTGGTCGAGCGGATCGTACTCCGGGCCTTTCGAAGCTTGCACCCGGAGCGGGACCCCGGTGGGTAGTCTGATCTCGCACGACCCGTCGATGTACGCGAATCGGTCGCGGCCGACGGACAGGTTGCCGCCGACGTCCTCGTTGCGGCCGCGGGCGAACTCGGTCGGGTGGCCGAACGGGGCGTGGTACGTCCCGTCCGGCTCGGTGACGCGCAGCCGGACCGGCGTCGGCCGGCCGGTCGCGGCGTCGTTGACCCGCAGGTGAACGGTGAGCATTGTGGCCGTGTCAGTCGTGCTTCGCCCCGGCGGCGCGGAGGATGTTGCGGAACGCCTCGACCGCGAGCGGGAACAGATCCGGTCCGGTGACGCCGCCGGTCGGGCCGCCGCCGCGGAGGTGCGGTTCCATCACGGCGAAGCCCTTGTAGCCGCGGCTCACCGCGTCGGCGATGGAGTGCGGGATGTTGCCGTCGCCGGTGCCGGGGATGCAGCCGTGGGCCTCGTTCTTCTTCCAGTCCTTGATGTGGAAGTGGGCGGTGTACTCCTTGGTCTTTTCCCAGCCCTCGACCGGGTCCAGTCCGCAGAAGACGTAGTTCGCCGCGTCGTACGCCGCCTTCAGGGCCGGGCTGTTCACCGACTTCATCATGTCCACGACGCGGTCGGCGGAATCGCCGTAGATCTTGTGCTCGTTCTCGTGGAACAGCACGATGCCGGCCTTCTGGGCAATCTCGGCCTTGGCCGCCATCCGGCGGATGACCTCGTCGCGGTACGGCGCCCAGTTGCCGTCGAACGGCTTGCCTTCCGGCGGGTAGTAGCTGAAGACGCGGATGTTCGGTGTGCTGAACACGCCGCATAGTTCGATGGCCCGCTTGAACTTGTCCAGGTGCGGCTCGAACGGCGAATCGACCGTCACCTTGCCGATGGGCGAGCCGATCGCAGAGAGCTTGAACCCCTCGCCGTCGAGGAGTTTCTTGAACTCCTTGATCTGCTCGTCGGACAGGGCGAGGACGTTGGTCTTGTGGATCGAGCGGAATTCGATGTGCCTCACACCGCAGGAGCGGAGGACGGCGATCTGCTCGCGGGGGTCGGGACTGATCTCGTCGGCGAAGGCGCTGATCGTGAACATATCGTTTGTCCTTGAGGTCTTGTGCGGTGATTGTAGGGTCCGCTGTGCGGACCGTCTTTTCGTCCGCACAGCGGACCCTACTTCCGCTTCACGACCCTGAACTTCACCTTGTCCGCGATGAATGTCTTCTCGCCGCCGATGGCGAACCGTACCTTGAGTTTTCGCAGCGCCCCGAAGCCGCTTACGTCGGTGATCTGACCGACGCCGTACTCGTCGTGCTGCACTACCTGTCCGGCACTATACCCACTGTCCGGCGGGTCGGTGATGGTCGGTCGCAGTGGCGAGAGTTTCGTTGAGCGTGCCGGGTAGCCGGCGTCGGCGGCGGCCGGGGCGATCCGCGTCCGCCACTCCTCAATGGCGGCACGACCTGTGTTCTTCATCGCGGCCAGGTCGTCGTGGGCGACCTCCCGGGGCAACTCCTCCAGGAACATGCTCGGCACTGCGTAGAGCGACTGGCCGCGGAACTCCCGCAGTCGGCTGTGGCAGAGGTACAGCTCCTTCATGGCCCGCGTCATACCAACAAAGCAGAGCCGCCGTTCCTCTTCGACGTCCTCGTCCTTGTTCAGGCTCCGCTCATGCGGCAACAACCCCTGTTCAACTGCCAGCATGTACACGACCGGGAACTCCAGCCCCTTGGCCGCGTGCAGCGTCATAACCGACACGGCGTCGGACTGTTCATCCCAGGAATCGACGTCCGATGCGAGGGTGATCTGCTCCAGGAAGTCGCCCAGCGTGCGGTCGGAGTCTTCGTCGTGGAACTGCTTGGCCGCGGTGACGAGTTCGTCGATGTTCGCCAACCGGTCCGCGTCCTCCTCGTCGCCGGTGTCCAACAGCATCTTGCGGTAGCCGGACTTCTCCAGCACCAGCTTGATGACCTCGTGCGGCGGCAGCTCCAGTTGTGTCCGCAGGTCGGCGATGAGCCGGTAGAAGTCGCGCAGGCCCGTCGCGGCCTTCCCCTTGATCTCGGGGATTCGCTGCACCTGTCCGGCCGCGGAAAGAGGGCCGATCTCATTGTCCGATGCATACCGCAGGAGCTTGTCGAGCGACACCTTGCCGATCCCGCGCGCTGGTTCATTGACGACCCGCAGGAAGCTGACCGTGTCCTGCGGGTTGACCAGCAGCCGCAGGTAGGCGATTACGTCGCGGTTCTCCTTCCGCTCGAAGAACGCCAGTCCCTTCACGATCTGGAACGGCACCCCGTGCTTCACGAATGCGGACTCCAGCGACCGCGTCAGCGCGTTGATCCGTAGGAAGATGGCGTGGTCGCGGAACCGATGCCGACCCGCCTTCACGGCGTCCTTGATCCGCAGAACGACGCCCTCGGCCTCGTCTAGCCCGTTGTCGAACGTGAGGACGTGGACCGGCTCGCCCTCGGGGTTATCGGTGACGAGAGTCTTCTTCTTGCGCTGCTTGTTGCGGTCGATGACCGTGCTGGCGGCGTGGAGAATCGCCTTCGTGCTGCGGTAGTTCTGCTCCAACGTGATGACCCGGGCGTTCGGGAAGTCGCGCTCGAAGTCGAGGATGTTGCGGATGTCTGACCCGCGCCACTTGTAAATGGACTGGTCCGGGTCTCCGACCACGCAGATGTTCGGGTGGTGGATCGACAGCCGGCGGGCGATCTCGTACTGGGCGGTGTTCGTATCCTGGTACTCGTCGATCAGCACGTACTTGAACCGCGAATCCAGCTCGGCGCGGAACTCCTCGTTGGTCTTGAGTGCCATCGCCGGCCAGTAGAGCAGGTCATCGAAGTCCATCGCGTTTGCGGCCCGTAGGCGCTTCTCGTAGCCGGCGTAGACCTTCGCCACGGTCTGGTGGAAGAAGTCGTGGGCGGTCTCGGCGAAGTGCCGCGGCGTCTGGAGTTGGTTCTTGGCCTTACCGATGGCGCCGGCGATCCGCTCCGGGGTGAACTTCACGTCGTCGATGCCGGCCCCGGCCAGGGCGTCCTTGACCACCTTCGCCCGGTCGTCGGTGTCGTAGATAGTGAAGTTGCGGTCGATGTTCAGCCGGTCCGCGTACTGCCGCAAGAGGCGGGCGCCGAGGCTGTGGAAGGTGCTGACCCAGACGCGGTTGCCGGGGACGAGTTGCTCGACCCGCTGCCGCATTTCGCCGGCAGCCTTGTTGGTGAAGGTGATCGCCAGGATGTTGCTCGCCCGCACGCCCTGCTGGAGCAGGTACGCCACCCGACGGGTAATGACGCGGGTCTTGCCGGAGCCGGCTCCGGCCAGGATCAACAGCGGCCCCTCGCCGTGGGTGACGGCCTCGCGCTGGGCGTCGGTCAGATCGGCGAGGAGGTCACTGGGGGCGGG
>DATLIF010000516.1:0-8947 GCA_035539575.1 Fimbriiglobus sp.
TGCGCCTCGCCCTCCCAGGGGCCGGTGAGGACACGCACCGCGCTGTAGCGGTTCTGGGCCTTGAACGGCACCTGATCGACCAGTTCGAGTGCCTTTTGCTGCGGACCGAGAGCGTCGCGCAGCGCCTGGACGCTCTTGTTACGCGCGTCGATCGTCGCGTGTGCGAACAGCCGCAACTTGTCCCGTACGCCCTCCCCGTCGCCGAGCGGCTCCACCCGGTCGAGGCTGAGCCGGCCGGTGGTCAGTGTGCCGGTCTTGTCCAGGCACAGCACGTCCACGGACGCCATCGCCTCGACGGCGTTGAGCCGCTGCACGACCGCGCCACGGCGGGCCATCCGCACCGCCCCGAGGACGAACGCCAGCGTCGCCATCAGCACCAGCCCCTGCGGCACCATCGAGGTGATCGTCGCGGCGATCATCTGCACCAGATCCGTCACCGGGAAGCCGCGGAGGAAGTACAGGGCGACGTACCCGAGGCAGAGGGTGACCGCCGCGGCGGTCAGGACGCGGATGAGCGTATCCAGTGTCCGCTGGATTGGGCTGGGGGCGTAGCGATACAGCCGGGCCTGCGCCGAGGTCTGGTTGGCGAAGGACTCGCCGCCGACCTTGTCGGCGTGATACGCCCCGCCGCCGGCGACGCAGAAGCTGCCGGAGAGGAGCCGGTCCCCCGGCCGTCGCGGGACAGGGTCGGACTCGCCGGTCAGCAGCGCCTCGTCGATTTCGAGGAAGTTCGCGGTCAGCACCGCCCCGTCGGCGACTACTGTTTCCCCGTCGGAGAGCAACACTACGTCGCCGAGGACCACGTCGCCGGCGGGGATCGTCACGTCCTGGCCGTCGCGGCGGACTCGGGCCTTCGTCTCGGAGAGGATGGCGAGCCTGTCGAGGTGCCGCTTGGCGCGGATTTCCTGTACCAGCCCGATGAGTGTGTTGGCGACCGCCATGCCGCTGACGGCCCACGCGCCGCGGTAGTCCTCCAGCAGGAAGAGGGCGACCGCGGCCGGCACGACCAGCGCGTTGAAGAGTGTGAGGGTGTTGCGGACGAGAATGTCGCGGTACTCGGCCCAGCCAGACGCCGGCGGGCGGTTGACCTGCCCCCGGGCGACCCGGTCGGCCACCTCGGCGGCGGTCAGCCCGCCCGGCAGATCGGACCCGTCGGATGGCACCGTGCGACTCCTCATGCCTTGACGAACCTCCGAGCGGGGGGCGTAAGCCCCCTGAGTGTCACCACCTCAGGGGGCTTACGCCCCCCGCTCGGAAGATGGCTCAACTACAGGTATGGCGAGAACAGCCGCGCGACCCCGTCGCGGAGCTTGAACAGGATGTTCCGGCCGTCCAGGTCCGCCAGCGTCACCGGCACGGCCTTCTCCAGCTTCCGTCGCACCAGGTCGTCCAGGGCGGCCGCCAACTCCGGGTCGTAGCACTCCACGTCCAGCTCGAAGTTCAGGCGCAGACTCCGCGAATCCCAGTTGGCCGACCCGATCAGCGACCAGACGCTGTCCACCAGCATCAGCTTGGTGTGGTCGAACGGCGGCGGGACCAGCCAGACCCGGCAGCCGTGGCCGAGGACGTGCCACAACTCGGCCGTGGACGCCCACTGCACCAGCCGCAGGTTGTTCCGCTGGGGCAGGAGGATGTCCACCTTGACGCCCCGCAGCGCGGCCACGTTCAGTGCCGAGATCAGCCCGGCGTCCGGCAGGAAGTACGGCGTCATGATCCGAACCGACTCGTCGGCGCAGCTCAGCGCGCCGCAGAAGGTCGTCCGCAGCTTCTCGAAGTCGTCGTCCGGCCCGCTCGGCACGACCCGTGCGTGGACCGGCCCGGCGTCGGCGAGCTTGCGGAACCAGCGCTCGCCCTGAAGCGGCTCGCCGGTGGTGAACTCCCAGTCGTCGGCGAACACTTCCTGGAGCCGGGCGACCACCGGCCCCTCGACCCGGAAGTGCAGGTCGTGGATTGGGTGCCGTGGGTTCAGGGTCGCGTCGTGCCCCTGGCGGATGTTCATCCCGCCGGTGAAGCCGACGCGGCCGTCCACCACCAGCACCTTGCGGTGCAGGCGCAGGTTGGCGTAGGGGAAGTACCAGGGCAGGAGCTGCGGCAGGAACCGAGCGACCGGCACCCGACGGCGGCGAAGCCGGCGGACGACCGACGGCCAGGTGTAGTGCGAACCAACCGCGTCGATCAGCACCCGGACCTCGACCCCCCGGGCGACGGCTTCGGCCAGTTCATCGACGAACGTGCGTCCGGCCTGGTCGTTGTCGAAGATGTAGGTGCCCAGCGCCACCGACTGCTCCGCGCCGCGAATCGCCGCCAGCATCTCCGGGTACGCCTCCTCCCCGCTGTACAGTGGCACGATCCGGTTGCCGGGCAAGAGCGGCCGACCGGTGACGCGGCCGACCAGCCGGACCAGGGTGCCGAGGTGTTCGGCCCCGGGGCATGGCGGTTCGGTCTCGTCGTCCGTCGGATCGAGCGTGGGGAAGTCGGCGGCCCGAGGTTGGTCGAGCGGCCGACGCAGCCGGCGGGCCTTGCGGTGGATGCGGTTGACCCCGAACAGGAAGTACAACAACGGGCCGACCAGCGGCGTCAGCCAGATGACGCCGGCCCAGCCGATCGCCGCCCGGGAGTCGCGCTTGTGCAGCACGACGTGGATCGTGGCCGCCACGTCGGCGAACAGGGCGAAGGCGCTGATCGCCCACTGCCAGTAGCTGGCGATGTACTGCACGGCGTCCGCTCACACGGGGCGGCCCACCGCGGGCGGCCCGGGAACACCAGGATACACGATCTTTCCCTGGGACCGCGGCCGTCCCGGCCGCTCTTGTTTCCACGGTCAGGGCATTTGACGACCAGACAATGTCCCCCACCGGGTGAAGGTGTGGCGGCCGGGACGGCCGCGGTCCCAGGGTGACCCGCGCTTTGACCCGCACGGCCCCGTGTGCGACAATCACCCCCTCTCCCGAGGAGGCGGATGACGATGCGGCGGTTCCTCTCTCTGGCACTGTTCGTCCTGGCGGTCGGTCCCTTTCCCGCGGCCCGGTCGGCCGAACCGTGGAGCGACCCGAAACTCCCGGTGAAGGACGGCCTGGAGTTGTGGCTCGACGCCGCCCGGACGGCCGAGAAGTTCCGGGTCCCCGGCCCGCTCAACGTGTGGATGGACGGGTCCGGCAAGGGCCGCCACCTGCGACAGACGGACAAGGCCGCCCAGCCGCAACTCCTCCTGCACGGCCACGCCCAGGTCGTCCGCTTCGACGGCCAGGACGACCACCTGCGGGCTGTCAAACAGCCCGGAGAGCTGAAATCGTTCACTGCCTTCGTGGTCCTCGTGCCGCGGTACAACACCGGCGGGTTCCAGGGGTTCCTGGCGGTCAACAAGGCCGGCGGCCGCGACTACGAGACGGGTCTGACGATCGACCAGGGACCAATGGGGTCGGCCAAGTTCAACCAACTCAACGTCGAGGGGCGCGGGTTCGGCGGGTGGGCGAACCTGCTCAAGACCGGCGGGGAGAAGTTCCACCAGTTGTACGCGGTCGAAATCCGGGGCGACGAGTCGGCGGTGCGGGCGGTCGTGAACGGCACACCCGCCGGCGAGCGGCCGCGCAAGCCGGAGCCGCTGAGCCTGGAGGAGATCACCGTCGGGGCGCGGTACTACACCAACGGCCCCGGCCCGCAGGAGGTCCGCGGCCACGCCCGCACCGACATCGCCGAGGTGATCGTCTACGGCCGCGCCCTCGACGCCGGGGAGGCGAAGCAGGTCCGCGACTACCTCACCGCCAAGCACGCGCAGCTTCAGCAAAGCCCGCCGCCCGACGGCGAGGGGGCCGCACTGGTCCCTATGGAGAACCCGCCGCCGGCGCAGGTCTTCCTGCCGGGCTTCACTGTCCGGCAACTGCCGGTGGACCTGCTGAACATCAACAACGTGCTGTACCGGCCCGACGGCACGCTGGTCGCGCTGGCCTACAACGGCGACGTCTGGCACCTCCGCGACACCGACGGCGACGGGCTGGAGGACAAGGCCGAGCTGTTCTGGGAGAGCAATGGCCGACTGCGAGCGGCCATCGGCATGGACCTGACCCCGCCCGGCTACAAGCACGGCGACGGGGTGTTCGTGGCGTCCAAGGGGAAGTGTTCGCTGATCGCGGACACCGACCGCGACGGGAAGGCGGACAAGGAGACAGTGATCGCCGAGGGGTGGACGGAACTTCCGCACGGGGTGGACGCGCTCGGCGTGGCGTTCAACAAGAAGGACGGCAGCGTCTACTTCGGCATCGGCACCACGAACTTCACCAACCCTTACCTCGTCGGCAAGGACGGCCAGGCGACCTACTCCCTCAAGGGCGAACACGGCACGGTGATGCGGGTCGCGCCGGATTTCAAGTCACGAGAGGTGTTCGCCACCGGCATCCGCTTCCCGGTGGGGCTGCGGTTCAACAAGGCCGGCGAACTGTTCGCCACCGACCAGGAGGGCGCGACCTGGCTGGCCAACGGCAACCCACTCGACGAGTTGCTGCTGATCCAGAAGGGCCGGCACTACGGCTTCCCGCCGCGGCACCCGAAGCACCTGCCGGGCGTGACCGACGAGCCGAGCGTCTTCGACTACGCCCCGCAGCACCAGTCCACCTGCGGGCTGAACTTCAACGAGCCGGTAGCCGAGGGCGGCCCGACGTTTGGACCGGCGGCGTGGGCCGGCGACGTGATCGTGAGCGGGTACTCGCGTGGCAAGCTGTACCGGACGAAGCTAGTGCCGTCGCCGAACGGGCCGGTCGCCCGGACACAACTCTTCGCGTGCCTGAACATGCTGACGGTCGATGCGTGTGTGGCGCCGGACGGGTCACTGCTGGTCGCCTGCCACAGCGGCGGACCGGACTGGGGCACCGGGCCGACCGGCAAGGGGAAGCTGTACAAGATCAGCTACACCGACCGCGACCACCCGCAGCCGGTGTTCGCGTGGCCGGCCGGGCCGCGCGAGGTCCGCGTCGAGTTCGACCGGCCGGTGAGCCCGGAACTGCTGCGCGATGCGTTGAAGCAGACGAAGATCACCGCCGGGCAGGCGGTCCGGGCCGGCGACCGGTTCGAGTCGCTGTGGCCGGGGTACGCGGTCGTGCAGGCGCAGAAGACGGCGATGCGGCTCGACGTGCCGGTACGGTCGGCGCAGCTCACCCCCGACCGGCGGACGCTGGTGCTGGCGACGGACCCGCTACCGGCGGCGGTCCACTACGCGGTGACGCTCCCCGGCATGGGCCGGCCGAAGATGGCGAAGGGTCTGGAGCAGCACCCGCAAATTGACCTCGGTTTCGACCTGTCCGGCTGCGAGGCGACGTGGAAGCCCGCCGACGGTAGCGCGGGGTGGACGGGCTGGCTGCCGCATTTGAACCTGGATGTGTCACGGAAGTTTACGGCCGGCAGTGCCCATCACGACGCCCTGTGGGAGGCGATGAAGAAGCCCGGCGAACTGACGCTGAAGGCGCAGCTCGACCTGACGAACATGCTACGGCCGGAGGTCCAGCCGGGGTCGAAGATCGACTACGAGTTGCCGCCGGAGGAGGTGCGGATGATGTTCACCTCCTTCTCGAAGGTCCGCGTCAAGACAACGGACAAGCACTCCCTCAAGTCTGACACCGTGGATTACACGGTAGTCAACCTCACCGTCTCACCGAAACCGGGCAAGCCGACACCTATAGAGATTCACCTCCCGGGCGACGGCCGGTCGGTGCTCCACCTGGCGGTGCATTACACGACGGCCGAGGACGATCGCACTCGCTCGCTGCCGCTCCGCCGCAGCCTCGTACCGTGGGCCGACACCACGCCGACCGCTCTGACGAAGCCGCCGGAACTGGTGAAGGCCCCCGAACTGGAGGGCGGAAGCTGGGCGCGCGGCCGGAAGGTCTACTTCGACGCCGAGGTCGGCTGCGCCAAGTGCCACACCGTCCACGCGCAGGGCAGCACCATTGGCCCGGACCTGTCGAACCTGGCGCAGCGCGACTACGCCTCCGTGATGCGGGACATCACTCAACCAAGCTTCGCCATCAACCCGGACCACCTGACGTATACCCTCAACCTGCACGACGGCCGCACGCTCACCGGCGTCGTCCGCACCGAGGGGGGCAAGCTCCACGTCGGCGACCAGAAGGGGGCCGTCACCGTCATCGACCGGGCCGACGTGGACCAGATGAAGCCGTCGCCGCTCTCGACGATGCCCGACGACCTGCTCAAGCCGCTCGGCCCGGACCGGACGCGCGACCTGCTGACGTTCCTGCTGACCGCCTCCCCGGCGATGCCGCGCGACTACGCCGGCAAGGAGCCGCGGCCGAAGCCGCGCACCGCCGCGGAGGTCAACGCGGTGCTGGCCGGCGCCCCGGAGCCGCCGGAGAAGACGCGGCCGATCCGCGTCGTCCTGGTCGCCGGGCCGAAGGACCACGGCGCCGGCGAACACGACTACCCCGCCTGGCAGAAGGCGTGGAAGGAGCTGCTGGCGACGGGCGACAAGGTGGAGGTCATCACCGCCTGGGAGTGGCCGGCGAAGGAGGAGTTCGGCAAGGCCGACGTGATGGTCTTCTACCAGCACGGCAACTGGGACGCGAAGCGGGCCACGGACATCGACGCCTATCTGGAGCGCGGCGGCGGACTGGTCTACGTCCACTGGGCGGTGGACGGCCAGAAGGACGCGCCGGGGTTCGCGAAGCGGATCGGCCTGGCGGCAGGCTTCCCCGGCCTGAAGTTCCGCCACGGCCCGCTCGACCTGAAGTTCAACAAGCACCCGATCGCCCGCAACATCGACAAGCTGCACCTCGTGGACGAGAGCTACTGGATGCTGCAAGGCAAGCTGCCGGCGGACCGGGTGATCGCCACGGGCGTTGAAGAGAAGGAGCCGCGGCCGCTGTTCTGGACGACGGAGCCGGGCCGCGGGCGGGTGTTCGTGTCGATCCCGGGGCACTTCTCGTGCACGTTCGACGACCCGCTGTTCCGGGTGGTGCTACTCCGCGGCATCGCCTGGACCACGAAGGAGCCGGTGGACCGGTTCAACGACCTCGTCTGGCCCGGCGCCGACGTGGCGAAGTAGGGATGCGGCCGAGCCGGTATCCCCTGGTGCGGGATCAAGCCAGTGGATTGGCGAACGGCCGGCGTGAGCCGGCTGGTGGGACCGGCTCCACCAGCCGGCTCACGCCGGCCGTTCGCCAGAATGAGCCTTGAGCCACAGCGAGCATGACGAGCCGAAATAAGATGGCCCCACCGACGGGCGGGATGTCATAATAATGCAACCGCTGGACGCCCGCCGACTCCGTTCCTGCTCGGCCACCATACTGACCATGCGCCACCCCGTGTTGCTCGCCATCGTCGCACTGCTCGCGGCCCCGGCCGCCGGCCGCGCTGACGAGGCCACCGCGTTCTTCGAGAAGCAGGTCCGGCCGGTCCTGGTCAAGCACTGTTACCCGTGCCACTCCGCCGACGCCGAGAAGGCCAAGAAACTCCGCGGCGGACTCTACCTCGACACCCGCGACGGCGTCCGGGCCGGCGGCGACAGCGGCCCGGCCCTCGTCCCCGGCAAGCCGGCCGAGAGCCTGCTCGTCAAGGCGCTCAAGGGCGACGATGCGTCCCAGATGCCGCCCAAGGGCAAGCTGCCGGCCGCGGTGATCGCCGACCTGGAGAAGTGGGTGGCGCTGGGCGCCCCGGACCCCCGGACCACGGCCGCAGCCCGCCGACAGGTCGGCATGAGCGTCGAGGACGGCCGCAACTTCTGGGCGTACAAGCCGACACGGACGCCCACACCTCCCGCCGTGAAGGGCAGCCCCTGGCCGGCCGGCGACATCGACCGCTTCATCCTGGCCGCACTGGAGGCGAAGGGGCTCAAGCCCGCCCCCGACGCCGACCGGGCGACGCTGGCCCGGCGGGTGTACTTCGACCTGACCGGCCTGCCGCCGACGCCGGAAGAGGTGGAGGCGTTCGTCCGCGACCGGTCGGTGGACGCCTACGAGAAGCTGGTGGACCGTCTGCTCGCCAGCCCCGCGTTCGGCGAGCGGTGGGGCCGCCACTGGCTCGATGTCGCCCGGTACGCCGAGTCCGTGACCCTGCGCGGGCTCGTCCTCAAGGAGGCGTGGCGCTACCGCGACTACGTCATCGACAGCTTCAACCGGGACGTGCCGTTCGACCGGTTCGTCCGCGAGCAGATCGCTGGCGACCTGCTGCCGGCCGACGACCTGGTGTCACGCCAGCGGCAGCTCGTCGCCACGACGTTCCTGGCACTGGGCAACACGAACCTGGAGGAGCAGGACAAGAACCAGCTCCGCATGGACGTGGTAGACGAGCAACTCGACGTCATCACGAAGGGGTTCCTGGCCCAGACCGTGACGTGTGCCCGCTGCCACGACCACAAGTTCGACCCGATCCCGACGAGGGACTACTACGCGCTGGCCGGCATCCTCCGCAACGTGAAGGCGATGGAGCACGCCAACGTGTCGAAGTGGGTCGAGGTGCCGATGCCCGTCGGCCCGGCCGAGGAAGCGAGGCTGAAGGCGCACGAGAAGCAGGTCGCGGCGCTGCAGGCGCAGATCAAAAAGCTGAAGGGCGCGAAGGGCGCAGTCGCCAAGGGGGTGCTGCCGCTGAAGGACGTGCCGGGGGTCGTGGTGGACGACGCCCGGGCGAAGAAGGTCGGCGACTGGCAGGACTCGACCTTCTCCGGCACGTTCATCGGGGACGGGTACACCCACGACCGGAACGCCGACAAGGGCGAGAAGACGCTGACCTTCGACCCGGACTTGCCCGCGACCGGCCGCTACGAGGTCCGGCTCGCGTACTCGCCTGGCTCCGGCCGCGCGGACAACGCCCCGGTCACGGTGTTCAGCGCCGACGGCGAGAAGACGGTCAAGGTGGACATGACGCAGTCTCCGCCGATCGACGGCCGGTTCGTGTCCCTGGGGACGTACCGCTTCGAGAAGGACGGGCAGAGCTTCGTGATCGTCTC
>DATLIF010000517.1:0-25745 GCA_035539575.1 Fimbriiglobus sp.
GCCCACCGTCTGGCGCCAGACGGTGGGCCTCGAAGACTCGACCCACCCTACAAGCTTCAATCCACCCTCCCCGGAGGCACCTCATGACCCGCACACTGGCGCTCGCCGCCCTCCTCGCCCTGGCCGGCCCCGCCGCCGCCCAGGACGCGCCGACCGTCAAGGTCGCGGACACCCCGCCGCCGAAGGAGCTGGCCGAGCCGGTCCGCGCCCTGCTCGACTCGAAGGCCATGACCGTCTCCGACGCCAAGGGCAAGGCGCTCCTCACCGTCTGGCCGCGGAAGTCGCTGAGCATGAAGGCGAGCGACCCCGGCTACACTGGCCTGGAGGAGTCCACGGTCCTCGGGGCGGTGCAGTTCCCGGAGGTGTGGAAGGACTACCGCCGGCAGAACATCAAGCCCGGCGTCTACACCCTGCGGCTGGGCCTACAGCCGATGGACGGCGACCACATGGGGACCGCCCCGTACAACGAGTTCGCGCTGTTGACCCCCGCCGACAAGGACGTCAAGCCGGACATCCTGGAGCCCAAGGCGTTGCAGGAGCACAGCAAGGCCTCGACCACCCGCAAGCACCCGGGGCTG
Source organism: Fimbriiglobus sp. (assembly GCA_035539575.1). Taxonomy (GTDB): domain Bacteria; phylum Planctomycetota; class Planctomycetia; order Gemmatales; family Gemmataceae; genus DASSAT01. Next base: position 579 of record DATLIF010000517.1, read on the forward strand.
GTGCTCCTGTTCCCGAACCCGAAGCCAGGCGACAAGCCGGAGATCGAGGGCAAGCCGCAGGAGCACTTCGTCCTGAGCTACAAGCAGCCGGTGAAGGCCGGGGGCAAGGACGCGGGCCTGGGGGTGAGTCTCGTCGTGGTCGGCTTCTCGATGGCGGAGTAGTCGATGCGCGAGCTACTCGCCGAGTTGACCGGGGCGCTGGCGCGGCGGCGGCCGTGCGTCTATTGCGCGGTCGTGGAGACCCGCGGTAGCACGCCGCAGAAGGCCGGCGCGGCGATGCTCGTCTTCCCGGACGGCACCCAGGCCGGCACGCTCGGCGGCGGCTGCGTCGAGGCCGAGGTCAAGCGCAAGGCTCTTCATTCGCTCAACAGCGCCGGCCGGGCCGAGGTGCTGACCTTCCAGCTCGACGACAACTACGGCTGGGACGACGGCCTGATCTGCGGCGGCCGCATGACCATCCTGGCCGACCCGCTCACGTCTACCGTGGCTGCGGACTACTACCACAAGCTGCATGAACTCGCCGGGCGCGGCGCCGGCTTCACCGAGGCGGTGGTGATCGGCGGCGAACTGCCGGCCGGCGACCGCTACCTGTTCGATGCGGCCGGCTCTCCGGTGGCCCACCTCGCGGAGCGCCCGGCCTGGGACGCGGTGAGGGCGAACCTCGCCCCGCTCTCGACGCGGCCGAAGCCCTCGACGCGAGGCGGGGTCGCGTACCTGCCGAGTCCGCCGCGGGTGACGCTGCTGCTGATCGGCGGCGGCCACGTCGGGCAGGCGGTGGCGAGGCTCGCCGCGGAGACCGGCTTCGAGGTGTGGGTGCTGGACGACCGCGAGAAGTACGCCAGTGAAGAGCGGTTCCCGGCCGCGGCCCGCCGGCTGGTCGGCGACATCGGCACCGTGCTGAAGGAACTCGCCCCGACGCTGACCGTTTCGACCTACGCGGTGATCCTGACCCGCGGCCACAGCCACGACGAGGAGGCGCTGTACCACCTGGCCGACACCGCCTGCGGCTACGTCGGCATGATCGGCAGCAAGCGGAAGGTGCGGATGATCTTCGAGGACCTGGTCGCGAAGAACATCTCGTCGGATGCGCTGGAGCGGGTCCATGCGCCGCTGGGTTATGACATCGGCTCGCAGACGGTGCCGGAGATCGCGGTGAGCATCGTGGCGGAACTGATCGCCTGCCGCAACCTCGGCGCGACACATGCGGCACGACAGAGTTGGAACCGCTCGGCGGAGCGGTGAGCGACGGTTTCAACCGAGAGAACAGCAGTCCTATCCCACTACTCAATCACGATGTTTGCAGAAGGAAAAGCCATTCTGATCACCGCAATTCCCTCATCGGTGAGCTTGTTGTTCCGAAGAACGATGCAGCCAATCCGGCGGCAACGCACAATGTTGGGTACGGAGGCGTCCGATACGTCCGTCCCTTCGAGGATGAGGAAGCCAACGTTCGGGCAGTTCCTCAGATTGCTGATGTGCTGATCGCCTACCTTCGTGTCGAGGATGGAGACGCTCCGCAAGTCGTCCGATGTGGGTATCATGTTGGCGGTGGTTCCCGGTAACATCTGGCACCGATACATGCCCAGATCGGACAGAGAACTCAGCGTCGAGACACCGTCGGCCACCTCGTTGCTGATTGCGGCATTGCTGAACTCAACATTCCACACGTCGCCGTAAGGGTAGATTTCGGTGTCGGCAAACGTGGACAGCCAGAGCAGACGAGGCGTCCGTCGAACCTCCCCGCCAGCCTGGCAGATGACGTCCACGGCTGCATCATCACGGTTGGGGACGACAGACAAGAGGAAGTGAGCAACCAGGGCGACGAGTACCGCACCGATACCCACCCAGACGCATCCATTTCGCTTCATTCCAACCCGTCTCCTGATCGAGCGTGGAGCAACGGTCGATCTCTGAAACACCTTTCCCGCCCGATAGTACTCGGACCGGAAGCGGACGGATACACCCACTCTCACAACCAGTCCCTTGTTCCGCACGCCGCGCCGGCTTAGAATCGCGGCCGTCGTCCCTTCACCCTCCCTCCGAGGGCCACGCGTCATGAACGACTCCCAGGGCACCCCCCGGGGCGGCGGCCTCTCCCGCCGCGGGTTCCTCACGGGGACCGGCGCCGCCGCGGCGGCCGCGGCCGGCCTCGCGCCGCCGCCCGTCGCCGGCAAACAGGACCCGGCCGCGGCGTCCGCGTTCGGGCCGGCCGCCGTCCGGCTCGAACTCACCGTCAACGGCAAGAAAGTCAGCACCAGCGTCGAGCCGCGCGTCACCCTGCTGGACGCGCTGCGCGACTACCTCGACGTGACCGGCTGCAAGCGCGTCTGCGACCGCGGCACCTGCGGCGCCTGCACCGTCCTGCTCGACGGCAAGACCGTCTACTCGTGCAGCATGCTCGCCCTGGAGGCCCGCGGGAAGGAGATCAAGACCGCCGAGTCCCTCGGCGGCGACAAACTCGACGCCGTCCCCCAGGCGTTCTCGGACTGCGACGCGCAGCAGTGCGGCTACTGCACCCCGGGGTTCGTCGTCTCCCTGCGGGCCGCCCTCGACAAGAACCCCAACGCCACCGCGGCCGAACTCGAACACGCGACGACGGGCAACATCTGCCGCTGCGGCACGTACGAGCAGATGCGCTGCGCCCTCACCCAGCTAACCAAGAAGGGGGGCTGAGTCATGGCAGAAGGTTGGCCCAAACAGCGCCGCCTGCTCGGCACCAAGATCAAGCGGCTCGACGGCCCGGACAAGGCCACCGGCAAGGCGAAGTACAGCTCGGACATCAACCGCCCGGGGTTGCTGCACGCCAAGATCCTCCGCTCCCCACACGCCCACGCGAAGATCAAGAGCCTCGACCTGGCCCCGGCCGAGAAGATGCCGGGGGTGAAGGCAGCGATCGTGATCGGGGACGCCAAGGCGGGCAAGGAACTCTTCTACGCCGGCGAGGAGATCGCCGCGGTCGCGGCCGATACCGAGGAGCACGCCCGCGACGCCGTCCGAGCGATCCAGATCGAGTACGAGGTGCTGGAACACGTCGTCAGCGAGGACGAGGTGCTGAAGGAGCCGAAGAAGATCACGACGCCCGGCGGCAAGAAGGGGGACGGGAACCTCTCCGCCGGCAAGGAGGCGACCAAGGGGGACGTGGCCAAGGGGTTCGCCGACGCCGAGGCCACCGCCGAGGGAACCTACGGCGTGCCGACCATCTCGCACCAGTGCCTGGAGTCGCACGGGCTGGTCGCCGAGTGGGACAAGGACGGCGGGCTGACCGTCTGGGCCAGCACCCAGGCCACCGTGGCGACGGCCAACCAGCTCGCCGGCCGGTTCAAGGTGCCGCAAAAGCAGGTGAAGTGCGTCACGCATTACATGGGCGGCGGGTTCGGCAGCAAGTTCGGCCCGGACGTGCAGGGGCTCGCCGCGGCTGAACTGGCCCGCAAGGCCGGCGCCCCGGTCAAGCTCATGCTCGAGCGCGACGAGGAGATCACCACCGCCGGCAACCGCCCCAGCGCCTACGGTACCGTGAAGATCGCCGGCAACAAGGACGGATCGATCACCGCCTTCTCGGTCGATTGCTACGGTACCCCCGGGTACACCGGCGGGCAGACCGTTAACCTGGGTCTCTTGCCGTACGTCTACCTCGACGCGATCCCGCACTACGCGCGCAAGCACTCGGTCGCCTACATCAACGCTGGCGGCGCCCGAGCCATGCGCGCCCCCGGCCACCCGCAGAACTGCGTACTGACCGAGTTCGCCGTGGACGACCTCGCGGCCAAGCTCGGCATCGACCCGCTGGTCATCCGCCGCAAGAACCTGCCGCCCAACGACGAGAAAGTGAAGGCGGCCAACCCCGTCGCCTGGCTCGGCCGCCGCCACGACATCTACACCGAGCAACTCGACATCGCCACGAAGCTCGCCAACTGGAAGGAGAAGTGGCACCCGCCGGGCAAGGGACCGGGGAACGGCCCCATCAAGCACGGCATGGGCATGGCGATCCACACCTGGGGCGGGTTCGCCGCCGGCAACCCGCCGAACGAGTGTTCCGTCACCATCAGCCGCGACGGCACCGTCACCGCCGAGACCTCGACTCAAGACCTCGGCACCGCGCAGCGGACGGTGACCGCGATCGTCGTCGCGGAGATCCTCGGGCTAGAGCCGACCGACCCGGTCGTGCGGATCGGCGAGAGCCAGTACGGCATGTCGTCGGGCTCCGGCGGCAGCACCACCTGCCCGTCGCAGGCGCCGGCGGCCTTGCGAGCGGCGCAGGCCGCGCGGGACGATCTCTTTGCCAAGGTCGCCCCGAAGCTCGGCGCCGACCCGAAGGACCTGTCCGTTCAACAGGGCAAGGTCGTCGGCAAGGACGGCAAGAGCTGGGCCTGGAAGGAGGCGTGCGCCCGGCTCGGCATGGAGGAGGCCAAGGGCCGCGGCCAGTGGAGCCAGCCCATCTCCAACGAGAAGGGCAACGAGAACATCTCCAGCGGCCAGGTCGGCGGCGTGCAGACTGCCGAGGTGCTGGTGGACAGTGAAACCGGCGTCGTGCGGATCACGCACATGGTCGCGGTGCAGGACTGCGGCCTGCTGGTGAACAAGCTCGCCTGCGAGTCGCAGGTCGCCGGCGGCGTCATCATGGGCCTGAACTACGCCCTGTTCGAGGAGTGCATCCGCGACCGGGTCACGGGCCGGCAGGTCAACCCGGACATGGAGTTCTACAAGCTCGGCGGGCTGCGCGACATGCCGAAGATCACCGTCCACATGCAGGACATGCCAGAGCGCGGCGTCATCGGCATCGGCGAGCCACCCACGATCTCGACCGCCGCGGCGATCGGCAACGCGGTGTTCAACGCCCTGGGGGTACGAGTCCCCACCTTGCCGCTGACGCCCAAACGAGTCCTCGACGCCGTCGCGAAAGGGGGGAAGGGCTAGCCATGAAGAACTTCACCTACCACCGGCCCACCTCCGTGGACGGGGTCATCACGCTTCTCGACGAGCGCTGGGGCAAGTCGGAGCTTCTGGCCGGTGGCACCGACCTGCACGACCTCCAGAAGGAGTACGTCGCCCAGCCGGAGAAGGTCGTCAGCCTCAACGGCCTGGGCGGCGACTTCCGCGCCATCACGGCGAAGGCCCCGCCGGGCAACATGCCGCCGGCGGTGACCATCGGCGCCGGGGTCAAGCTGGCGGAGATCGCCGAGAGCAAGGAGTTGAGCGCCTACCCGGCGCTGGCGACCGCGGCCGGGATGATCGCCGGGCCGCAGATCCGCAACATGGGCACCCTCGGCGGGAGCCTGTGCCAGCGTAACCGGTGCTGGTACTTCCGCGACGAGCATGTGAACTGCCTCCTGAAGGGCGGCCGCAAGTGCTTCGCCCAGGAGGGGGAGAACGAGTACCACGCGATCTTCACCCAGGGCCACCCGTGCGTGATCGTCCACCCCTCGACGCTGGCCCCGCCGCTGATCGCCCTGGGGGCGACGGCCAGGGTGGTCGGGCCGAAGGGCGAGCGGGAGTTGCCGGTCGAGAAGCTGTTCCAGGCGCCGGTCAAGGAGACGCAGCGGGAACACACCCTCGCGCCCAACGAGGTCCTCTTCTCGGTCACGATCCCGGTCCCGCCCAACATCCCGCAGTTCGCCAAGTTCTGCAACGCCAGCTACGAGGTCAAGCACCGGGAGACGAACGAGTGGCCGCTGGTCCAGGCGGCGGTCGCCTTCCACTTCGAGAAGGACGGCAAGGTGGCCAAGAGTGTGCGAGTGGTGCTCGGCCACGTCGCCCCGACGCCGCTGGTCAGCGAGGCCGCCGCGAAGGCGCTGGAGGGCAAGGAGGTGACGCCCGAGACCGCCGCCGCTGCCGGCAAGGCCGCCTGCGAGGGCGTCCGGCCACTGAGCCAGAACGCCTACAAGGTCAACCTGTTGGCGGTCGCGGTGAAGCGCGCCGCACTGACCGCCGCGGGCGCCAAAAAGGACTGGGAGGCGACCCCATGAGCGAACTGCCCCAGGTCCCGCCGCCGCGGTGCATCCACCTGCACGGCAAGGCGCTGGCGGTTTACGGCGAGGGGTTCGAGGACGACCCCGACTACCAGGCCGGACTGAGCGACGTCTGGTGCGTCCGCACCGCCCGGCCGCTCGGCCCCGATGGCGGCGAAGTGGGCCTCCGCGAGTGCTGCAACCCCGAACGCGAGTGCTACCAGGAGTATTAGTCCCGTTGTCGTTTCGCCGTAGCGAGCCGCCGACGCCAGTCGGTGGGTGACGGGCTGACGACACCCGCCGACTGGCGTCGGCGGCTCACTTGAGACAATCGAAACCGGAACCTAAGGTTTGTCAGCTCCCGAATCGCCAGCGAGGCTCCGGGGTAAGACCCTCGCTGACGATTCGGGAGCCGACAATTTATGCAACCTCAATTCCCGCAATCACTTTAGCCATATTACCAATCCGCGACATGCGGCAAATCGGGAACTCCTGCTGTCTCGTCGGAATCCCATACTACAGACGCAAAATGGGTCTCGCTCTCGTTACGCGCGCAAACCGTTGTCCAGCAAGGTGTTAACTTCGTTCGCCGTGATACGCTCGCGGTCGGAGTGATAACCGGGTCGGCCTGGCCCGATCAGCGGGGGACGACACCTTGAACGGAAAATGCGCCGTACAATCGGTTTCCGCGCCAGCGACAGACCAGTTTGCCGGGTTTTTCTAGATACTCAAGCCGGAATCGTTTTGTGCGCCATCAAGGGGCTGTTATCCTTGCGCGGCCCCCACTCTTAACCGAAATCGCTTAATCCACATAGTTTACCTCGACCGCCGGGGATCGCCTAATGTCTCGCAGCACTCGTAGCTCCAAGTGGACCGGCTGGCTGACCCGCACCCCATCTATCCTCAGGCCGTTTCCCGTGTTGCGCTTCGAGCAACTCGAGGATCGCCACGCGCCCGCGACGCTCACCTGGAGTGGGGCCGGGGCGGACAACAACTGGAGCAACGCGGCAAACTGGGTGGGCAGCGTCGCCCCGACCGGCAGCCCGGCGAATGTTGAGGATCTGGTCTTCCCGGCCAGCGCCACCGACCGCGCCACGGTCAACGACCTGCCGGCCGACGGGGTGTTCAACTCCATCGTCTTCGGCGCCGGCGGCTACAACCTCTCGGGCAACCCGATCGTCCTGGGCCTGCCGTCAGTGACCGGCAGCGGGACCGTCCTGGTCAACGCCGGGTCGCTGGGCAACGTCCTGAACATCGACACCAGGCTCGGTGCCTCGGCCACCTCCAAGCAGTTTATCACCGTGCAGTTCGGGTCCGAGTTGACCGTCGCCGGCAAGCTCAGCGGCACCACCGGCTCGACCCTGACCAAGGACGGCCCCGGCGTCCTGTTCTTCACCAACGACAACAGCGGGTTCACCGGGACGATCCAGTTGGTTAGCAGCGGCGGCGCCTTGGTCATCACCCATCCGCTGGCCCTGGGCAGCACCTCGGCCCCGACCATCGTCGGCACCAACTCGTCGCTGCGGCTGTCGAACGTCCCGACCGCGATCACCGAGCCGCTGATCCTCAACGGGCCGGGGGTGGCCAACGACGGGGCGCTGCTGAACCTGGCCGGGGCCAACGGCTGGGCCGGGCCAATCACCCTGGACAGCAACAGCACCATCGGGGCGACGGCCGGCACCCTGGCCATCACCGGGGTGATCACCGACACCGGGTCCGGGCACAACCTGATCAAGGAGGGGGCCGGCGAGGTCCGGCTCGACAGCCCGGGCGGCAACACCTACCGTGGCCAGACGGTGGTCAACAACGGGGTGCTGTCCGTCGGCCACCCGCGCGCCCTCGGGGCGGCCGGGAGCGTCGCCAGCGGGACGACCGTCAATCAGACCCTCACCGGTGCCGGGCAGTTGCGGCTCTCCGACCCGAACCTGGTCGGGTTCACGGTCGTCAACGAGTTCCTGACCCTCAACGGAGCGGGCCTGGGCAGCCTGACCAACCCGGGGTCGCTGACCAACCTGCTGGGCAACAACACCTGGGCCGGCCCGGTGACGCTGGGCAGCCCGCTCCCGGACGGCAAGGACGTGACCATCGGGGCCGCGGCCGGCACGGACCTGACCATCAGCGGCGTGGTGTCGTCGCCGAACTTCGCCGCCCAGTTCATCAAGCGGGACAAGGGCCGGCTGATCCTCAACAACGCCAACACCTACGACGGCAAGACGCTGGTCCAGCAGGGCATCCTGAACATCCGCGACTCGAAGGCACTGGGGTCCACCGGAGCCGGGACGATCGTCTCCAACGGGGCGGCCCTGGAATACGAAGTCGAGGCCGCCGACCCGGTCAACATCCCACGGTTTGATGCCCAGGGCCGCGACCTGTGGAACGACTCGGTCACCGCCGACGCGCACCGGCTCCTGGTCTCCGAGCCGCTCAACCTCGCCGGCCGCGGGGCGAACAACGCCGGCGCCCTACGGAGCATCAGCGGGCTCAACGAGCACACGACCAACGTCGTGATGAACATCGACGCTCCGAACCTGGCGGTGGCCGTCGGGGTCGAGCCTGACCTCCGTCCCGGCCACCCGACCCCGGACGCCAGCTACTTCGTCAACGACTACAGTCTGACCATCACCGGTGTCGTCCAGAACGGCACCTCCAACAACCGGTTCGCCAACAAATACAGCAACGACTTCGTGAAGCGCGGCACCGGCCACCTGATCCTGCCGGTCGCGAACACCTACGGCGGCTACACCCGCATCGAGCAGGGGTGGGTGACGATCCAGAACAGCCGGGCGTTCGGTGCCGACAAGTCGCCGGTCATGTCCGGCACCGTGCAGCCGGGCACCTTCGTCAGCGACGGGGCGGCCGTCCACGTCCGGCCGCGCGTGGCCGGCGGCGCGCCGATGAACATCCCCGAAAACATCACCATCAGTGGGTTCGGCGTTGAGCACCCGTATGCGTTCATCGGCAAGAAGGGCGCGCTGATGAACCTGGGCGGGGCCAACGTCTGGACCGGCGACATCGGCCTGTCCGACCAGGCGGCCATCGGCGTCGAGTTGACCGACCTGTCCGCGACCAGCGAGTTGATCGTCACCGGGGCGGTGCGAGACGGGACCACCCGCTGGCTGCTCACCACCGCCGGCGCGGCGAAGGAGGAGCGATTCCTGCTGGAGACTGGCGGGAAGTCCGGCACAGTGCGCGCCTACTACGACATGTACACCATCGCCGACTCGCTGGTGGTGTACAACCCGGCCGGCGGGGCCAAGATCATCGACTCCAAGGGGGCAGTGCTCCACTCGAAGATCCTCACGAGCCCCTACGCCGGCTCCTCCACCGCGATCGAGGTGGTGGTCAACGAGGGCGGCGGGTCGGGCGGCTCTGCCTGGATCCTCAATGACGTGTCGGTGGAGCGGCCCGGCGGGCTGGTCAAGCTGGGTTCGCGGATGCTCAGCCTGCGGGGCGAGGGCACCTTCTCCGGGGCCAGCGAGATCCGCGAGGGCACCCTGCGGGCCCAGAACGACACCGCCCTGGGGCTGAAGTCCAGCGGCACGTTCGCCACCCAGCAGAAGTACACCGACACCCCGACCGTGGTCTCCTCCGGCGCGGTGCTGCAGTTGACCGGCGGGTTCGCCGCCCAGAACGGCGGCATCGCGGCCGGCATCCAGGTGTGGAACGAACTGCTCGTCCTCAACAGCCCGGGTTACCAGGTCGCCGTCGCGGGTGTCCCCGGCGGCACCTTCCGCCTGATCTACGGCGCCGGCGCCCAGTCCACCGGCCAGCTCTCGATCAACGCGACCGAGCTGGAAGTCGAGGCCGCCCTCAACGCCCTGTCCAACATCCTCGCCGCCGGTGGGGCGAAGGTCACCCGGGCCGGGAACGTCTTCACGGTCGTCATCGGGACCGCCCTGGGGGCCAACGCCGAGCTTCTGATCGCCGAGCCGGCCAACGGAGCCGAGGTCACGGTCAGCGGCGGTAACTTCCCCCTGGTGAACCTGTCGTACGACAACGCCTGGCGTGGCCCGGTCAATCTCAACGCCTCCAGCCGGGTGTACACCGAGCCGGACACCCGGCTGTCGCTGCTGGGCACGGTGGGCGACGTCACCAACCCGTTGCCGGCCGGGTCCGACTTCGTCAAGCGCGGCACGGGCGAGTTGATCCTCGCCGGCGTGAACACCTTCCGCGGCACGACCGGGATCGACGAGGGTGTCCTGACGGCAATGAACAGCCAGGCGTTCGGCACGACCGCCGGCGGGACAGTGGTGGCCAACGGCGCCCAGGTGCAACTCCAGGGGAGCCTGACCATCGCCGGCGAGCCGCTGACCCTCTCGGGGTCCGGGACCGGCGAGGTGCCGAACTTCCCGGCCCGGTGGTTCAACACCGGCCCGACCCCGACCAACAACGGACACTCGCCGCAGAACCTGCCGACCAGCGGGCGGATCACCAGCGTCGCCTCCGACCCGACCGACCCGGACGTGATCTATGCGGCGGCCGCCGGCGGCGGGCTGTGGAAGACCGAGAACGGCGGGCTGACCTGGGTGCCGCTGTTCGACGGCCCGACCGCCCCGCCCGCGGCGGTGACGTTCGGCGGGTGGGTGGCGATCGCCCCGACCAACCCGAACACCGTGTACTTCGCGACCGGCGAGCCGAACGGGTGGCCGACCGACATGCCCCTCTCCGGCCAGGGCAACAACCTCGCCGACAACTTCGCCGGCTCCGGCGTGTATCGGTCCACCGATGCCGGCGGCACCTGGACCCTGTTGACCAACACTGACGGGACGAACCCGCTGTTCGGCCAGGCGGTCACCAAGCTGATCGTCGATCCGACGAACGCGAGCCGGATCTTCGTCTCCAGTGGCACCAGCAACACTCGCAACGTGGCGCCGAGCGCGGTGCCCGGCGTCTACCGGTTCGACGGCGGCGGGTGGGTCAACCTGACCGGGAGCCCGTCGTTCAACCGCCAGAACACGGACGGCGGGGCCCCGTACGACAAGGCCGGCGGCGGCCCGCCCCGGAACGCCGGCCCGGACGACGACTACCGGATCGCGTTCCCCCAGAGCAACGCCGCCTGGAGCGACATCCTCCTGATCGACCGGGGCGGCGGCTCCTGGATGCTCTACGCCGCGCTCGGCGACTCCGACCAGAGCTACTTCGGCGGGACGCGGACCAGCCAGGCCGTCCTCAACGGCGTGTACCGGACCGAGAACCCGATGGTGGACAACCCGGACTGGTGGCTCGGCCAGGGGACGGCCGTCCCGGTGTCCCCGACGGCCGGCCCGGTGGTCCCCGTTCCGCTCCCCCCGCTGCCGCCCGCGACGACGCCGGACGGCCGCGGTGCCAGTTTCCCCGTCGGCCCGGTTACGCCGCCGCAGAACGACCCCCGCCCTGCGGGGGACAACGGCTGGATCAAACTCGCCGGGGCGCTGTTCAACACCTTGCAAACCAACTACGGGAACTTCTATTCGAACGAACTCATCCCGGGCTTCGTCAACTCGCAGATCCAGGTGTACGCCTCGGTCGCGCGGCCGGACTGGGACGCGAACTACGGCGAGTTGCGCTACATCCAGAAGTCCGGGTGGGACGGCAGCCTCGCCACCGGCTGGACCGCGGCCACGGCCAACGGCATCCCGGTGACTGAGATCTTTGGCGACGCGACCTTCGACCAGAACCTCAACAACCCCACGAACACTTACTTCGACAACATCACCCCCGCCCTGGGCGCTTACAACCACGCGCTCCTCGTCCAGGACTACAGCCCCTACCGCGACCCCAACCTCTCGCCCGACACGTACAACAACGACCCCATACGCAACACCTTCCTGCGCGACAACGACCCGAACGTCGTCTACATCGCCGGCACGGAGAAGATCTACCGGTCCACCGACGGCGGCAACAACTTCGTGGCCCTCAACCCCGCCGCCGACGGCACCGGCCCGGCCCGGCAGTTCCACAGCCTCTACCTCGACCGGACCAACCGGCTGCTCAGCGGCAGCGACGGCGGTGTGTGGCGGTGGGACGGGGTCAGCTTCAGCGACCTCAACGGCAACCTGGCCGTCTCCCAGCTCATCTCGGTTGATCCGCACCCGACCGACCCGACCCGGGCGCTGGCCGGCGCCCAGGACAACGGCACGCAGGTGTTCAACAACAACCTGGCGTGGCAGCGGCTCGACGATAACACCGGCTCGACCAGCGGGGTGGTGCGGTACGACCCGCTCAACCCGCAGACCGCCTACGCCGTCCGCGACGGCCTGCTCCGCAAGACGACCGACGGCGGCACCACCTGGACCACCATCCGCACCGTGTCCACCGGCGGGGTGGACACGACCCCGGTCGTGACCGAGTTCACGTCCATACTGAGCCTGACCGGGGACCATCCGTTTAGCACTTTCCCGCTGATCGTCGATCCGGTGAACCCGAACCGGTTGCTGATCGGCGGGCCGGCGATCAAGGCGGTGGTCAACGGCTCGATCCAGATCGTCAACAGTGGCCTGTGGGAGTCGTCCAACGGCGGGGCGACCTGGACCGACCTGCGTGCCGGCGGCGGCAGCCTGATGGCTGTCACCGCCATTGGCGCGGCCACCTTCCAGGGCACGTTCGCCGTCGATCCGGGCTTCCCGACGGTCACCGACAAGCTGTCCAACACCTACGACCCCAGCACGATCTACGTCACCAACGGGACCCGGCTGGCGCTGACCAAGAACCGCGGCGTGTCCTGGGTCACCCGGACCCCGGTGATCACCGACCGGTCGTTCACCGTCACTTTTGCCGGTACCAAGGCCGCCACCAACGTCCCGCAGATGACCTCGCAGCGCGGCCACTCGTCGGTGACGACGGTCACGCAGGGCGCCGCCACCCCGGCCACGAACGAGGTACAGCGGGTCGCCCTGATCGCCGTGAGCGGGTCCACGTTCACCCTCACGTTCGACGGCCAGACCACCGCCCCGGTCCCGGTCGATGCCACCCTCCCCCAGATCCTGGCGGCGCTGGAGGCCCTGTCCAACATCGACCCGGGCGACGTGACCCTGGCCGCCGGGCCAGCCACAGGCGGCGCGCGGGTCATCACCGACCTGTCCGTGGACCCGAGCAACCGGGACACGATCTACGCCTCCCTGAGCTGGGGCAACGGGGTGGACGGCCCACGGGTCATCCGGTCCAACGACGCCGGCCGGACCTGGACGGACATCTCCGACTCCCCGACGCTGCCCGCGGTGGCGATCTGGAAGCTGGTCGTCGATCCGCGCGACGGGACCGCCTACCTCGGCACCGACAGCGGGGTCTGGCAACTCCCCAACGCCGACACCACCGACACCTTCACCTGGTCGCGGTTCGGCGATGGCATGCCGACGGTCCAGGTCCGCGACCTGGTGCTCAACCAGACGCTCAACACGCTCACGGCCGCGTCCTACGGCCGTGGCATGTTCCAGCTCTTCCTGCCGAACACCGAGGCCAACTCCGGGGCCATCCGGGCGGCCAGTGGCTCGTCGGTCTGGACCGGGCCGGTCACCCTGGTCGGCGACACCGACCTGGGCGCCGCTGGCACCCAGCAACTCCAGAACGGCATCGCCGCTGCCTCGCTGAACATCCTCGGCACCATCAGCGACGACGTGCCCGGGGCCAACCACACCGTCCGCAAGATCGGCCGCGGCACCGTCACCCTGTCCGGGAGCAACACCTACGGCGGGCAGACGCTCGTCCAGGAGGGCGTCCTCCAGGTCAACAATCCGCGGGCACTCGGCGCGCCGACCCTCGGCGGCAATACGGTCGTCACCGCCGGCGCCGCCCTGGAACTGCGGTCCGATCTGGAACTGGAGCCGGTCACCATCAACGGCAACGGGTTCCTGTTCAACGGCCACAACACCGGCGCCCTGCGGAACGTCTCCAACGACAACACGTTCACCGGCACCCTGACGCTGGGCACCGACACCACCATCGGCGTGGACTCGGGCACCAGCCTGCGAATCGGCGAGAAGCCGATCCTGCTCGGCGTCGGGACCATCACCGACGGAGCCGACAGCTTCTCGTTCGACAAGGAACTCAGCGGCACCCTGATCCTGGCCGGCGCCAACACCTACGACGGGCTGACCCGCGTGGTCCAGGGGGCTCTGCAGGTCCAGCACGCCAACGCCCTGGGCGGCACCGCGACCGGCACGCAGGTGCTCGACGGGGCGGCGATGGAGATCTCCCGCAACGCCGCCACTCTCATCGAGACCGTCGTGGCCGGCGAGCCGCTGGCCCTGTCCGGCACCGGCATTTTCGGCACCGGGGCGCTGCGGAACGTCCGCAACGACATCAACCCGACCGGCACCAACAACAACGCCTGGCAGGGGCCGGTCACGCTGACCATCGCCCCGAACTTCTTCCCGCAGACCAACCCCGGCGCCCAGATCGCCATCGGCGTCACCGACGACCGCGACACCCTGACCATCGACGGCGTGATTAGCCAGGACGCGGCGCTGGCGTCGTTCGGGCTGATCAAGGTCGGCCCCGGCCGGCTGGCGCTGACGAAGGCCAACACCTTCACCGGCGTGGTCAGCGTCAACCAGGGGTCGGTGCGAGTCCTGCACAGCGACGCGCTGGGCGTTCCGGTCTCGCCCGAGGTGCAGACGATCAACGTCGTCGGGACGTTCAACCCGGCCAACAACCAGCCATATACCTACACGCTGAGCTTCGGCGGGCAGACGACCGGTACGCTCAGGTCCATAGACGACGCGGCCACCGTCCAGGCCGCCCTGGTGGCGCTGTCCACGATCGGCGTCGGCAACGTGCTGGTCTCCTCGACGCCGAGCGTCACCGGACAGGTCTTCACCGTCACCTTCCGCGGGACGCTGGCCGGCGTCAACCAACCCCTGCTCGTCTCCAACCCGCAGTCCGGGCTGGCGGTGAACGTCGTGACGGCCCAGGACGGCGGGCTGGGGACCGTGGTCGCGGTCGGGGCCGCCCTGGAGTACGACGCGACGCTGGCGGGCGGCAGCATGACCGTCCCCGAGCACCTGACGCTCAACGGCGACGGGCTGGCCAGCACCGGCGCGCTGAACAACCTGGTCGGCGTCAACGCCCAGACCGGCGACGTGGTCCTGGCCTCGGGCACCAGCATCGGGGCGGCCGCCGGCACCCAGTTGACCGTGGCCGGCTCGGTGATGGACCCGACCCCGACTCCGGTGCCAGTCGCCCGGCTGCGGAAGGTCGGCACCGGCACTGTGGTCTTCGCCAGCGACAACCCCTATGGCGGCAAGACCGAGGTCGCCCAGGGCGTACTCCGCATCCTCGACCCGGGCGCCCTGGGTGAGGTTCGCGACGAGGCGCAGGACGTCCTGGTTCTCGCCACCAACGGCACCTTCACCCTGACGTTCGACGGGCAGTCCACCGGACCGCTAGCGTTCAACGCCTCTGACGTGGCCGTGCAGGCGGCCCTGACCGGCCTGGCGAACGTCGGCCCGATCGGCGGCACGGTGTCCGTTGTCCGCACCGCGGTCGGCAGCGGGTTCAACTACCGGGTGACGTTCGGCGGCACCCTGGCCAACGCCAACCTGCCGCAGATGACCGTGACCTTCACCGGCGGCGTGTTCGCCGTGGTCACGACCGCCCTGGACGGCTCCGAAGGGACGACCGTCTCCGACGGCGCCACGCTCCAGGTCGGCGGCAACATCACGATGACCGGCGAGAAGGTCACGATCATCGGCGACGGGTTCAACGGGCAGGGCGCGCTGAACAACATCAGCGGCACCAACACCTGGGCGATCCCGCTGACGCTGGCCGGCGACGCGACCATCGGCAGCACCATCGCCTCCGACGCTCTGCGGTTCACCGCCCCGATCACCGACCAGGGCAACGCCTACAACCTGGACATCGTCGGGCCGGGTGTCGTCGAGTACGCCGGGACGGTGGACAACCAGTACACCGGTACCACCACCGTTCGCGACGGCATTCTGGGGCTCAACCAGCCGAGCGGGCTGGCGATCGTCGGCCCGCTGGTGGTCGGCGACGGTGCCGGGGCCCCGGCCGTGGCCGTGGAAGTGCTCCCCGACCAGATCGGCGACGCCGTGCCGGTGACGGTGAACGCCGACGGCCGCTTCGACCTGTTCGGCCGGACGGACACGATCGGCGTTCTGACCATCAACGATGGGGTTGCCATCACCGGAATCAATGGGAAGCTGACGGTCGCCGAGGTGTTCATGACCGGCGGCTTCCTCCTGATCGCCCCCGGCAGCGCCCTGATACTCAACGGGAACGTCACCGCCACCTCGTCGGCCGCCGGGCCGGCGATCATCAGCGGGCCGGGCATCTTCGATCTCAACGGCGCCGACCGGACGCTGACGGTCCCCGACGGGCCGCTCGACGAGGACGTGCATTTCGAGGCCGTCCTGACCGCCGACGGGACGGAACAACTCGTCAAGGACGGGCCGGGCCGACTGCTCTTCCAGGACACGACCTTCGCCGTCCCGGTCGCGGTCCTGGACGGCGAGGTGCAGGTGGACCCGACCGCCGACATCGGTCCAGTGCGCCTCGACGGCGGCACCCTCAGCGGCCTCGGGTCGGTGGACGAGATCACCGGCGTGGCCGGCCCAGCCGTCGGCACCGTCAACCCGGGGGTCAGTTATGTGTCCTTGCCCGGCATCCTGACCAGCACGGGCAACGTCACCTGGGGGCCGGGCACCAGCTTCTTCGTGGACCTGTCCGCCCCGGCCGCGGGCGCCCCGGTGGCCGGCACCGACTACGACCAACTCGCGGTCGGCGGCGCGATCGATCTTGGCGGCGCGGTGCTGACCGGCATCTACGGCGCGAACATCGAGCTGGCCGACCAGTTCACGATCATCACCGCGGCCGGTGGCGTGATCGGCGAGTTCGCCGAGCCGTTCGGCGACAATGTCGTGTTCATCCAGGGTCGGAAGTTCACGGTGGACTACCAGCCCAACGCGGTGGTGCTGACCAAGATCCGGGCCAACGCCATCGTCGAGATCGCGTCCTCGGCCAACCCGTCCACGCTCGGCCAGCCGGTCACGTTCACCGCGACCGTGACCCCGGAGCCGGGCGCCGGTGGGCTGACCGCCAGCACGGTCACGTTCGTACTCGACAGCGGGGCGGTGACCTACACCACGACCGTAGGCGCGACCGGGATCGCGGTGTTCGACCCGCAGGTCATCACCGGCACCACGCTGGCCGGCGGTGCCCACACCCTGACCGTGATGTTCGACGGCGACCCGGCGAACTTCAACCCGAACGGGCCGGTGCCGCTGGTCCCGGACCAGTTCGTCGAGGTTCCGGTCATCGACCTGCTGGTCGGCGCCCCGCCGTTCATCTCGCCGAACAACAGCCCCGGCGTGCAGGACGCGGCGGCGTTCACCACCACCGTCCAGCAGGAGCGATCCCAGACCAACTGGACGGTCACGATCCGCAATGCGGGCGGCACCGCGGTGCGGACCTTCACCGGCTCGCAGCCGGCCGGCTCGGTCAACACCGTGCCGGTCAGCGTCTCCTGGGACGGCCGGACCGACGGCGGGGCGCTGGTGCCGGACGGCCAGTACACCGCCATCGCGACCTTCACCGACGAGTGGGGCAACACCGGCACGACCGCGGCGGTCGCGGTCACGGTGGACAACACGTCCCCGACCGCCGGGCTGGCCAACCAGAACGCGGTGATCGCCCCGGGCACCAGTTCCACCGTCCCGACCAGCACCAACCTGACCGGCACCGTCGGCGACGCGAACCTGACCGGCTGGACGCTGACCGTCCGCAACTCCGGCGGCACTGTGGTCCGCACGTTCTCCGGCACCGGCACGGCGGTGAACGCCAACTGGAACGGCCGCAACCAGGGCGGGGCGATCGTGCCCGACGGCCTCTACACGATCACCCTGACCGCGACCGACGCGGCCGGCAACGCGACCACCCCGGCCGCCGTCACCGTGGTCGTGCTGACCCAACCGCCGGTCGTGACCGTCGCGACCAACAGCCCGACCGTCTACGGCCAGGCGATCACGCTGACCGCCACGGTGGCCATGCCGTTCGCCGGGCTGACCGACCTGCTGGCCGGCGACACGGTGCAGTTCTTCCTCGGCTCGACGCTGCTGGGGAGCGGCACTCTCGCCCTCAGCGGCGGCCAGTACCGCACGACCCTGACGCTGCCGACCTTCAACGTCGGCACCTACAGCAACATCACGGCGGTCTACCTGCCGACGGCCGAGTTCCTCCGCGACGTCTCGCCACCCGTCACTCACACCGTTACCCCGGCCTCGCTGTCGGTGACGGCGAACGACCTGACCAAGCTCTACGGGGTGCCGGTTCCGTCGCTGACCTTCACGACGGTCGGGCTGACCAATGGCGACACGGTCGCGGAGGTGCTCGCCGGCGGCCTGGCGACCACCGCCACCCAGCAGAGCGGCGTCGGCAACTACCCGATCACCCAGGGGTCGCTCACCCTGACGACCGGGAACTACACGCTGACCTTCACCCCGGGCACCCTGACCGTCGTCCCGTCGCCGATCGTGGTGACGGCCAACAGCGTCGGCAAGGTGTACGGTGCCCCGCTGCCGCCGCTGACCTACACGGTCACCGGGCTGGCCCCGTGGGACACCGCGGCCGGCACGCTCGTCGGAACCCTGTTCACCACCGCGACCGAGGCCAGCAGCGTCGGGGCCTACCCGATCACCCGGGGGTCGGTCGCCCTGGCGAACCCCAGCAACCCCAACTACACGCTGTCGTTCGTCCCGGGCGCCCTGACCGTCACCCCGGCCCCGCTGGTCGTGACGGCGGACAACCTGACCCGGCTCTACGGCGACGTGAACCCGGCCCTGACCTACACGGTCGCCGGGCTGGTCAACGGCGACCTCCAGCAGGACGTGGTCTCCGGCGACCTGGCGACGACCGCGGTGCTCGCCAGCCCGGTCGGCGGCTACCTGATCTTCCAGGGCGGCCTGACGTCGAACGCGAACTACCAGGTCACGTTCGTCAACGGCGCCCTGACCGTGGCCCCGGCCCCGCTGACGGTCCGGGTGGACGACGCCCGCCGGGTGTTCAACACCCCGAACCCGCCGTTCACCGCGGCGTTCGAGGGGCTGCGGCTGGGCGACAGCCCGGCCGTGGTCAGCGGGCTGAACCTGGTCACGAACGCGACCATCGACAGCCTGGTCGGCAAGTACCCGATCTTCTCGGACACCGCCCCGACCGCGCAGAACTACGCGGTCACGGTGGCTCAGGGGACGCTGACGGTGGGCTACCTGCGGCCGGACGAGATCACCGCGATCCCGCAGGCGGTGGCGTTCGGGTCCGGGTCCGGCGTGCCGGCACTGGTGAACTTCTTCCAGCCGCCGAGCGGGCTGTTCCGGCCGACCGTCTCCCAGTTCGACCCGGGCGTGTCGTTCGACCGCAACTTCACCGGCGGCGTGCGGGTGGCCGCGGCAGACTTCAACGGCGACGGGGTGTCGGACATCGTGATGGCCACCGGGCCGGGCGCCCCGACTCTGGTCACGATCCTCGATGGCAAGTCGCGGGGCGAACTCTTCCGCATCAACCCGTTCGAGGCGGCCTTCACGGGCGGAGTGTTCGTGACGGTCGGGGACGTGACCGGGGACGGCGTGCCGGACCTGGCGATCACCCCGGACGAGGGCGGCGGCCCGCGGGTGCGGCTGTTCAACGGCGACGGGTTCGGCCAGATCGCCGACTTCCTGGGGATCGACGACCCGAACTTCCGCGGCGGCGCCCGGGCGGCGATCGGGGACATCAACGCGGACGGTTACGGCGACCTGGCGGTGGCGGCCGGGTTCGGCGGCGGCCCGCGGGTGGCGGCGTTCAACGGCAAGCTGCTGACCCGCGGCGAGCAGGTGCGGCTGTTCAGCGACTTCTTCATCTTCGGCGGCACGGACGCGACGACGCTTCGCAACGGGGTGTTCATCGCGGCTGGGGATGTCAACGGGGACGGGTTCGCGGAACTGGTGGCCGGCGGCGGCCCGGGCGGCGCCCCGCGGGTGCAGGTGACGGACGGCAAGACGCTGCTGACCTCGAACGCCCAGTCGGTGAGCCCGGTGGCGAACTTCTTCGCCGGCGACATCAACAACCGCGGCGGCATCCGGGTGGCGGTGAAGAAGCTGGACACGGACCAGTTCATGGACGTGGTGACGGGCGCCGGCGACGGCGGCGGCTCCCGCGTGACGGGCTACAGCGGCGCGGCGATGCTCGCGTCGGCGAACCCGCCGGCGATGCTCTCGTTCGACGCCTTCGACAACGTGCCCAACGGCGTGTTCGTCGGCTAACCCGACGGCAGTGGAAATGAGGCGGGCGGCCGGGGATGAACCCGGCCGCCCGCTGTCGTGCGCGGATGGAGCCGCGACCGGTAGAGAGCGACTTGTGTAGGGTGGGTCAAGCGAGTCTTCGAGCGCCGACCTACCGGGGGCTGGTCGGCCGTCACTTTCGGCTTACTCGTCCGTGCCCTTGCCTTCCCGGAGTCAGCGACCTAACAACCAGATCACCCGCCGTGGCGGTCGGGGAGCCGTGAACTACCAGTCACCTTAGTCTGCCGCAGTCGGGTGCAGCGGGGGTTCGGCTCAGGCTCCACACGCAACGATGCACCGGCCACCGTTCGCCGACACCGGCTCAATACCATCGCAACAGCGAGCGATACCGGACCGGCTTACCCCGCTCGTACTCCCTCAGCCGAACCTCGGCCCGCTTCTTGAACGCGTCGAACCCGCCGACCGTCAGGACCTCGACCGCCCGCCGCTGCCACTTCACCGCGTCGCCGAACTTGCCCGCCTCGGCGTACCCGGCCGCCAGCGACTCCAGCGCCAGCGGCTCCTTCCACCCGGTCAACTCGCACGCCTTGGTCGCGGCCTTCACCGCCCGCCGGCCGTCCCGGTACTTCGCCTCCGGGCAAACGGCCAGGACCCTGGCCAGGTCCAGGTGGAGGGCCGGCTCCTCGGACTCCAGTCGGATCGCCCGGTCGAGGTCGGCGATCGCCTCGGCGTACTCCCCGGCCTCGTAACGGGCCAGTGCCCGGTGGTACAGCGGCCCCGCGTCCCGCGGGGCGAGCCGGCTCGCCTCGGTCAGGTCCGCGACCGCCTTCGGTAAGGCCGACTTGCCGTCCGGCAGTATCGACTGGGCGAGGTAGAGCGTGCCCCGCTCGACGTAGGCCTTGGTGAACTTCGGGTCCAGCTTGATGGCCTCGGAGAGGTCCGCCATGGCCTCCCCCATCCGAGTGGCCAGTTGGAACGCCCGGGCGCGGT
This sequence comes from Fimbriiglobus sp., assembly GCA_035539575.1. Lineage (GTDB taxonomy): Bacteria > Planctomycetota > Planctomycetia > Gemmatales > Gemmataceae > DASSAT01. Next base: position 21,724 of record DATLIF010000517.1, read on the forward strand.
GGTAGTGGGCCTCGGCGTTCTTAGGGTCCGCCCGGATGGCGTCGGTCAGGTGGCGGATGGCGTCCTCGGCCTTCCCCGCCACCAGCGCCGCCTTCCCCTTCTTGATGCTCTCGGCGGCGGAGTCGCCGGCGGCGGCCACGAGCAGGAACCCACCGCACAAGGCCGTCGCCATGTAGGTCGTGTTCATCACGCCACCACGTCTCATCACCGCCGACACGCACGGCTTACGCAGAAGCCTAACTTGTGATTAGGTTACACCAGCGCAATCTAACCCGGCGGGGTGTAGTACGGGTTAGCCGCGCTAGCCGCCGGCTGACCAGGCTAACGGCCAAACGACGGCCCGTCAAACATCGCGCCGGGATTCAGGGGCGCCAACGACGGGAGAGGTCAGCCAGGCCGGACCCGCGTATCTCCAACCGAACGGGCCGGATCACATCGACCTCGCACGCCCCTCGGGGGACTGACGTCCCCCGCTCGCTTGGTTAGACCGCGATGAGCTTGCCGCGTGACTTCGCCGGCGCGGCCAGTGTGTAGACCTGGACGGCACCGCTCGCCAGCGCCACCGCGAAGCGGTCGCCGGACGGGTGCAGGGCCAGGTCGCGGCCGGACGCCGGTAGGTTGACGACGTGCGAGCTGACCGTCTCGTCGCCCTTCCAGAACCAGACCTTCCCGCCGCTGCCGCCGCCGACCGCCACGACGTGCCCGGCCGGGTGGAACGCCACGCCCCAGGCCGTCCCCTGGAAGGCGTCCTTCGGCTTGAGCAGCCGCGGCTTGCCGCCCGCCCAGTCGGTCACCACCACCAGCGGGTTGCCGACCCCGGCGAAGGCGTTCGAGACGTCGGTGATACCACAGCAGGCCAGCCGCAAGCCGGTCGCATCGAACGCCATCCCTCGGGCGCCACCGATGTCGGCGCGGAACCCGCCGTCGTACTTGTGGAGGACCTTCGCGTCCAGGTCGCGGACGCACGCGCCGGTAGCCAGATCCCAGTCCTTGACCACGCCCTTGAGGTCGGCCGAAGCGAGCCGGCCGCCGCCGGGGTGGAAGGCGACGTTGTAGACGTGGCAGGTGTGACCGGAGAGCGTCCGCACGTGCGACCCGTCGGCCGCAGACCAGAGCTTGACCAGGTGGTCGTTGCCGCAGGTGGCGACGAGTTTGCCGTCCGGGCTGATCGCCACGGCGCGGATCCAGCCGTCGTGCGCGGTAACGTCGCGGAAGGGCTTCGGCGATTCCGCGTCGGCGTGCCACCAGAGGAGCCGGCCGTGGTAGTCGGCGGAGACGAGCGTCAGCGGGTGCGGCCGCGGCGCCGGGAGTGTGGCCCCCGCCCCGCCCGCCGTCGCCAGGAACCCGGCGCGGGTGCGCCCGGCCGCGGCGACCGCAGCGGCCGCGAACGGCACGGTCGGGGCGAACGCCATCCCGCGGACCCAGCTTGCGTGGCCGGCGAGAGTCGTCTGTGTCCCGGTCAGCAGGTCGTACCGGCAGATGGTGCTGTCCTGCGCGGAGGCGAACAGGAACCGACCGGTCGGGTCGAAGCGGCAGCCGATGAGCGAGGAGGGCTGCTTCCACTCCCGCTCGACGCGCGCGGTTGCGGGGTCGATGGGGGGCTGGGGAGAGGTCATGCGGTTGCTCCGATCCTGGGACCGCGGCCGTCCCGGCCGCATAACCTTCCCGAGCCGGGGGTCGTCCGTGAAAGCCCGGCTGCCCCCGACCGCGGAAGCAAGAGCGGCCGGGACGGCCGCGGTCCCAGGGGCTACGCCAGCACTTCGGTGATCGCGGTCGCCTTCGGGTCGGCGACCGGGACGGGCCGGTTCTCGGGGTAGAAGTTCTTCGCCGGGTTCAGACCGACCGCCCGCAGGTAGGTGTGGAACAGGTGGCCGCTGGTGACTTCCCGGTCGGTCACGGCGGTGCCGTTGGCGTTCGTCTTGCCGACCGCGCCACCGCCCTTGATGCCGCAGCCGGCCAGCGCCACCGACCACGCCTTGGACCAGTGGTCCCGGCCATAAAGGTGGTTGATCCGCGGCGTGCGGCCGAACTCGGACATGACCACCACCAGCGTCGAGTCGAGCATGCCGCGGTCGGACAGGTCGTCGAGCAGGGTGGCGAACGGCCGGTCGAACTCGCCGAGTTGCTCGATGTGGAAGTCGAAGTTCTCGTGGTGGGTGTCGTAGTTGGAGTGCGACACCTTCACGAACGGCACGTCCGCCTCCAGCAGTCGCCGGGCGACCAGCAGGTGCCGGCCGAAGTCGTGCCGACCGTACCGGTCGGCGGTGCGCGGGTCTTCCTTGTCGATGTCGAAGACGTTCGCCTTACGGAAGACGCGCTCGGCCTGGTCGAAGGACTCGGCGTAGGCGTCCGTGGACGCGGACCGCCGGGACTTCGCGAACCGGTCGCTGAGCTTCTTGCGGAACTGCTCGCGCTGCCGGTCGGCCTGCTCGGTGAGGCCGGCGGGGCGCAGGAGGCTCGCCGGCGGCTTGCCGTCGCCGAGAGTGACCGAGGCGTAGCGTGGGCCGAGGAAGGTGGCGTCCTTCTTGCCAAACCCACCGCCGCCGCCGGGGTAGATCTGGATGTGGCCGGGCAGTTCCTGGTCGTCGCTGCCGAGCAGCTTGGCCGCGACCGCGCCGAGGTGCGGGAACTCGATGCCCGGCTCCGGCCGGCGGCCGGTGAGCATGATCTCGGCCCCCTTGCCGTGGTCGTCCTCGGCCGTGTTCACCCCGCGAACCAGCGCCAGCCGGTGCATCCGCTTGGCGGTCTCCGGCAGCAACTCGCAGATGTGGACGCCGGGGACGCTGGTCGGGATGGCCGCGAACGGCCCGCCGGTGTCGGTGCCGGGCTTCGGATCCCAGGTTTCGAGCTGGCTGACGCCGCCGTGCAGGAAGACGACCAGCACCCGCTTCTGGGCCTTCGCGAGCTGACCCGCGGCGGCGCGGCCGGCGAACCCGGCGGCGCCCAGCGCGGCCGCCGCGCCCAGGAACGACCGCCGGGTGACACGGTGCTCGGCGGACTGACAGGCGTACCAGGGGCCGGGCATGGCTCCCCTCCGTTAGTGGTTGAACCGGAACTCGGCCGAGGCGATCAGCGCCCAGACCACCTCGGCCAGCGCCGCCGACCGGTCGCCTTGCAGCGCCGCGGCCACGTCGGCCCGCTCCTCGTCGGTGGGCATTCGACTGAGCACGCCCAGGAACAACTCATCCGCGATGGCCCGCGGGTCGGAGAGCGTGCCGAGCCGATGCGTCAGGTTGCCGGCCCGCGGGGCGATCAGGCCGCGGACCGCGCCACCGTGCTTGAGGAACAGCGCCTGGGCGAGCGTGGCCGACCCCGGGTCCTCCGGCTCGCCCGGCGGGCCGCCGAACGTGCCGCGGAACGGGGCCGCCCTCGCCGCCAGTTTCGCGTCGAGTGCCGCCTCGGCCGCGTCCCGGAGCAGGTCGGCGATGGCCGGGACCGCCCGCGGCGGCAGCTTCGCGTCGAACACCACGTCGGCGGGGTCGCGTCGCCCGTGCCGCTCGGCGTCGGTCTGTCCGGTCGCCTGCAACACCGCGAAGGCGAGCTGCTCCGGCGCCAGCGGCTTCAGCGCGGCGACGAGGTAGCGGTCCTCGGGAACTTCCTTCAGCCCGGCCGGGACCTCACTGGACCGCTGGTAAGTCTTGCTCAGCGCGATCTCGCGGAGCAGCCACTGCACGTCGTACTTGTGCGCGACGAGTTCGTCGGCCAGCAGGTCGAGCAGTTCCGGGTGCGATGGTGGGTTGCTGGAGTGGTCCAGGTCGAGCGGGTGGACCAGGCCGCGGCCGAGCATCAGCGCCCAGAGCCGGTTGGCCGCGGTCCGGGCGAACGCCGGGTTGTCCGGGGCGGCGATCAGCTTCGCCAGCATCTCCCGCCGGCTGAACTTCGGCACCGGCCGGACGTTCGCGGCCGGCGGCACCTTGTACTCCTTGCCCTTCTCCGGCTTCGGCTCCGCGACCGGCGCCCGGCCCGGCACCCGCGGCCCGGTCGAGTGCTGCTTCTTCGCCTTGTCGAAGACGCTGACGAAC
>DATLIF010000518.1:0-19358 GCA_035539575.1 Fimbriiglobus sp.
ACCCCGGTCCCCGGGCGGGATGGAGACCGGACCCGGCACGCATTCCGCCCCCGGCCGAAGTCGTCCGCGGATCCCACCCCCTCTTCCCGACGGCCACCACGACAGGCTCCCCGACCCAACCACTCAGGCCGGCCACGACTGGCAACCCGGACGATTCCGCCTTATCTACCCGCCACCTCTGGTTGCCGGTCGGCTGGCGTGGCTGGCTGCTGACCGGCGCCATCGCGATCGGGGCTGTTGCAGCAGCCACGGTGGTCCTGGCGCTCGTGCTGGGCGGCCGCTAGCCAGAACAATCACCACGCTAGCAAGTCGGGTGTTTTCACCCCCCGGCGGACTGGTAGAATCATCCTCAGCAGCCCCTGTGCTCTATACTTGAGCCGTGCCGTGACCGGGCCGGGTGCAGTCCGTCCCCGTCCGCCGGAGACCCGCAATGCCCGCACCCGCGACGGCGGACGAATTTCTCGACCTGGTACAGAAGAGCGGGGTAGCGGAAAGCGCGCGGCTGAAGGCCCACCTGGATCAACTCGCCGAGCGCTCCGGCGTCCCGACCGACCCCAGCAAGTTAGCCGGCGTCCTCGTCCGCGACGGACTCCTCACATACTTTCAGGCCGATCAACTCCTCCAGGGCAAGTGGAAGCGGTTCTTCATCGGCAAGTACAAGGTGCTGGAGCGGATCGGCGTCGGAGGCATGGGCCATGTCTTCCTCTGCGAGCACAAGCTGATGCGCCGCCGGGTGGCGGTAAAGGTGCTCCCCGCCGCCAAGGCCGCCGATCCGTCCAGCCTGGAACGGTTCTACCGCGAAGCGCGGGCGGTCGCTGCCCTGGACCACCCGAACATCGTCCACGCCTACGACGTGGACCAGGACGAGAACCTGCACTTCCTGGTCATGGAGTACGTGGACGGGACCAACCTCCAGGATCTCGTCAAGAAGTTCGGACCTCTCGACGTCACCCGGGCGTGCCACTACGTCTACGCGTCCGCGGTCGGGCTCCAGCATGCCTTCGAACTGGGTCTGGTCCACCGCGACATCAAGCCCGGAAATATCCTCGTCGATCGTTCCGGGGTGGTGAAGGTCCTCGACATGGGTCTGGCCCGCTTCTTCAACGACGACGAGGACGCGCTGACCAAGAAGTACGACGAGAACGTGCTCGGCACCGCGGATTACCTGGCCCCCGAACAGGCGATCGACAGCCACACAGTGGACATCCGCGCGGACGTCTACGGACTGGGGGGGACCTTCTTCTACCTGCTCACCGGCCAGCCGCCGTTCCCGGAGGGGACGGTGGCCCAGAAGCTGCTCTGGCACCAGACCCGCGAACCAGCCGCGCTACGGACCCTACGGCCGGAGGTGCCGGCCGAGTTGGCCGGTGTGGTCACCAGGATGATGGCCAAGAACCTGGCCGACCGGTATCAGACGCCGGCCGAAGTCATGACTGCGCTCGCGGATTGGGTGCAGTCGCCGATCGCACCGCCCGTCGAGCGGGAGATGCCTCAGCTCTCTCCCGCGGCGATGGCGATGCCAGTCGGCCAGTCAGTCCCCCGCGGCTTCTCCGGCCCCCCGACCGTTGTCTCCGGCCCCACCACGATCACCGGCGCGGAATCGCCGGAGGCCGCCCCTCGCCCGGTCGTCTCACCAAACGGAACGGCCGACGGCGGTGCCGCCGCGAAGACCATGACCGGAAGCCCGCCCGCCGGCGCGTCACGGGCCGGGGCAGCGACGGCTCCCGTCATGACGGACGTCTGGGCGGCACTTGCCGCCGACACCCGACCCGGATCGAAGGGGGACACCGAGCGCCCGGGCCGCCCTCCAGCCACCTGCCCCACTCAGCCAGAGCCGCCACGACGCGGTCGAAGGCGATTGGTTTGGCTCGCGGCCGCCGGCGTACTCGCCCTCGGCGCGGTGGTGGGCGCAGCATCCACGATCTACGTGGCGTACTTCAAGAAAGTTCCGCTGTCCGGCCCGACGACCGGCTCGCCGACGAAGTGGTTTGTTTCCACGCAAGGTACCCCCCCCGACCCGGACCACACCCTACGGAGCCTCGCGGCCGCTCTGGACCGGGCCGGCCCGGGCGACACCATTCAGATTCTGGAGGATCGCATCGAGGATCCCGGCCCGGTGAGGGTTTCGAGCCAGTCCGGCGTGAAGAAGGGGGTGCGCGTCGAGGCCGGGACCAGCTCCGGGAAAGTGGTCTGGGCTCCGCAGTCCCCGGTGCGCGACCAGGGCGTCCTGGAGATCACCGGCGTGGAAGACTTCACCCTCTCCGGCATCGTGTTCGACCTGGCGGGCCGGGCCGATTACGGCGTGATGATCTCCCGACCCTGTCCGGGCTTGACCATTGAGGGAGTGTCGATCCTTGGTCCGGCAAAAGTCGGCTTTCTATTCCGGTCCGCCTCGGGAGACTCCGAACGGCCGATCCGGTTGAACGGGTGCCAGGTGGTGGCCGGGCAGAGGGTGACGGCGGCTGTCGAGTTGGCCGAGGGAACCCATCACGTGGTCTATGAGAACGGTCGCCTGGAAGGCCCGGGCGGGGCCGCGATCAGGGTGACCGGCACAGCACAGGGCGAAGTCCGCAACAACCGGGTCCACAACTTCGACCGGGGCGTCTACCTGACCGGCGACCCGACCAACCCGGCCGCGATCGACATGGTGGTCAGCAACAACACGTTCCACACGCTCGAAACCGGTGTGGACATCCAGCCCCTGCCCGCCCAGTTGAAGCGGCTGGCACTCAACCGCAACTTCTTTGCCCACACGCGTGAGATCGCCAGTTCACCTGTCGGAGTGGTCGTTGGCCTCCAGCCAGACGGCAATCTGATGGACGAGGCGAGCGGTGAAGGCAACCTGCAAACCGGCACCACCAGGTCCGACTTCAAGTATCCTCCGCCCGTTCCGACGGACGACAACCGGTTCCTCCGCCCGCCGCCGGGCAAGCCCGGTCCGGTTGGACCGGACAAGGCTCCCGTTGGCGCGCGCTAGCGCGACTTGCTGTACCCGGCGACGGTCAGCGCGAACCCCAGTGTCGTTTTCGCCCCATCGTTCTCGACAGCCCGGCGAACGGCCAGTGCCGTCACGCCGTCCTTCTCCAGCAACTTCGGGCCGGCCTCCCGGGCCGTGTGCGGAAAGAGGAGCATCACCCCCGGATGGTCGCCGCCGGTCGAGGCGGAGCTGAGCTTGATGAGCGCCTTCGGTTCCAGCGGCTCGGGGTCGGTGTCCTTGTCGGCCGGGGAGAGGACCAGGAACTCCGTGTGCGGTGCGGTGCCCATGTGGTCGCCGACGTCCGGCTGCACCAGGAACCGCAGCGTGTACACTCCCGCGGCGATGTCCTGCTTGCGGAAATCGACGAACGGCCCGGCGAACTTCACCGCACCGATCAGCGTCCCCTCCGGTATCTCGCGGTAGGTCAACCCGTTCGCGATCTGCTCGGCGGTCGCCTTCGCCGGGACCGCGGTCCGGAACCACACCGTCAGCATCTCGGCTCCGTCCTTGTCCGCGACCGCCACAGCGTTCTTGTCGAGCAACTTGCCGACCGTCCCGGCCAGTTCAGTCGGCGGGTCCACGGCGACGACCTTTGCCGACGGCCCGCCCGGATCGGCGGCGGGAACGACCGCGACCAGCGCGAGTACGGAAGTCATTGCCCATCGACGTGGCACGATGTCCCCCTTACCAGAGACCAAGACGCTCGTCGAAGCCGAACATCAGGTTGAAGTTCTGCAGCGCCACGCCGCTCGCCCCGCGGACGAGGTTGTCCTCGGCCGCCAGCACGATCACCTTGCCGCGGACGACACGAACCGTCACGTCGAGGAAGTTCGTGCCGGCCGTGTCTTTCGTCGCCGGCAGCTTGTCCCGCACGCGGACGAACGGCTTGCCGGCGTAGAACTCGCGGACGAGTGCAAGCAGTTCCGCCTCAGCGACCGGCCGGGTCGGGGTGGCGTAGATGGTGGTGAAGATGCCGCGGTCCATCGGGATCAGGTGCGGCGTGAAGATCACCTCCACGGCCCGGCCGGCCACATCCGACAGCGCCTGTTCGATCTCCGGCGTGTGGCGGTGCTTGCCGACGCTGTACGCGGCGACGTTCTCATTGCACTCCGGGAAGTGGGTGGTCAGCTTCGGGCTACGGCCGGCCCCGGAGACGCCGCTCTTGCTGTCCACGATGATGCCGGTCGGTTCGACCAGCTTCCCGGCGACCAGCGGGGCCAGTCCGACGATTGCCGTCTGCGGGTAGCACCCCGGGTTGGCGACGAGGCGGGCGGTCTTGATCCGGTCGGCGGCCAGCTCCGGCAGGCCGTAGACCGCGTGCTCCAGGTTGGCCGTGTCGCCGTGGGCCGCGCCGTACCACTCGGCGTACAGGTTCGGGTCGCGGAGCCGGTAGTCGGCGCTCAGGTCGATCACCCGGATGTCGCGCTCAAGCAACGGCCCGACCGCCTCCATGCTCGCCCCGTGCGGCAGGCAGCCGAACGCCGCCCGCACCCCCCTCGCCTTCAGTGCGTCCGCGTCGAACGGCTCACACGTCAGGTCGAGTCGGCCGGCGAGGCTCGGGTGGTAGTCCGCGACCGGCTGCGCGTCGCGGGAGGTGACGGCCGCGATCTCGACGTGCGGATGCCGCAGCAGGAGCTTGATGAGTTCGACCGCGGTGTAGCCGGAGCCGCCGAGGATCGCCACCTTCACCTTGGCCATCGTCCACCTTGGGTGTGTTGCCGTGTTAGCGGTACTATAGCGAGATCGCAACCGACCGGTCGGTTCGCGGCCGACGCCCACAGACGGTGCCCCGTGGACAGTGAACCGCTGACGATCACCGCCGCCGCCCCGATGATCCAGCGCGGGGAGTTGACGCCGTCGGACCTGCTGGAGCAGTGCCTCGCCCGGATCGACCGGTACGAGGAGAAGGTCCGCGCCTGGGTCTATCTCGACCGCGAGCGCGCGAGGACCGAAACGGCTCAACTCACCGACGAGATCAAGAAGGGCCACTACCGCGGCCCACTGCACGGCATCCCGGTCGGTATCAAAGACATCATCGACGTCTTCGACATGCCTACCGGCTGCGGGTCGAAGCTGTGGGCGAACAGCTACGCCCGCCGGGACGCGACCTGCGTACAACGGCTGCGCGAGGCCGGGGCGCTGATCCTCGGCAAGACGGTGACGACCGCGTTTGCGTCGTTCGACCCGCCGGTGACGCGGAACCCGTGGAACCTCGACCGCACCCCTGGCGGCAGTAGCTCCGGTTCAGCCGCGGCGGTCGCGTGCGGGATGTGCCTGGCGGCGCTGGCGACACAAACGGGAGGCTCGATCACTAGGCCGGCGAGTTACTGCGGTGTGTGTAGCCTGAAGCCGACGTATGGCCGGGTTAGCGTCGATGGGGTGTTGCCGCTCGCCCCGAGTCTGGATCACGTCGGTTTGATGGCGAACTGCGTGCGGGACTTGGCGACCGTGTACCAGGTAATAGCTGGCCCAGACGCTCGCCGCGGGTTCACGTTCGCCAGCCATGTTCCGATCCGGGATTGCCTCACCATCCTTGACCAAGACCCGTTGCCCCGACCCGACCTCTACCGGCTCGGCGGTCTGTTCGACGAACGCATCGGGGCTGAGTTCTCGGGGCTCTACGAGACGGCAGCGGACAAGCTCTTGTCAGAGATGTCGGTGAGTGAACGGGCGGTTCCCCCTGCCGGGTTTGCCGAGGTGTTACCGGCCCATCACGTCATTATGGGGGTCGAAACCGCGGAGTATCACTCTCAGCGGCTCGACCGCCGGCCGGACGACTATCCGCCTAGGATTCGCGAATTGATCGAGTTCGGCCGGTCTACCCCGGCGGTGGCCTACCGGCACGCGCGGGTATTCCGCGACGACTTAGAGGAGCAGATCACTGGGATGTTGCCCGGCCGGGTCTTCCTGACGCCGGCGACCACCGGCCTGCCACCCAGCCTAGAAACCACCGGCGACCCGGCGTTCAACTCACCATGGAGCTTCACCGGCCACCCGACCGTTTCCGTCCCCGCGGGCTGGTCGCACGACGGTCTGCCGTACTCCGTTCAACTAGTCGGACCACCAGGCTGTGAAGACGATCTGCTGGCTGCCGCGGTTTGGTGCGAGACAGTGATCGATTGGGACCGAAGGCGAGTGCCGGTGTCGTGATGTCCTTCGCCGACCTGATCGACGTGCTGTACGAAGACAACCACCTGCTCGGGCTGAACAAGCCGAGCGGGTGGCCGACCACGCACTTCGACGGCTCCGAGGAGACGGTGGACCGGCTCGCCAAGACGTACCTCAAGGAGAAGTACCACAAGCCCGGCAACGTCTTCCTCGGGGTGGTCCACCGACTCGACAAGCCGGTGAGCGGGGCGCTGGTCTTCGCCCGCACGAGCAAGGCGGCGGCGCGGCTCTCCGAGCAGTTCCGCGAGGGCGCGGTCGAGAAGGTCTACTGGGCGGTGATCGAAAGCCCCCGCAAGCCCACGGACCGTGATCCCTGGGCTGCCGATGCCGGCTCCCTCGACGATTGGCTCCTCCACGACGACGCCGAGCAGCGGGTGAAGGTCGTCCCCGCCAACACCCCTGGCGCCAAGCCGGCCCGGCTCCAGTACCAGGTGAAGGGCCGTCACGACGGGTTGATCTGGCTGGAACTGCGACCGCACACCGGCCGCAAACACCAACTCCGCGTCCAGCTCGCCTCCCGTGGCTACCCGATCTACGGCGATACGAAGTACGGCTCGCCGAACCGGCTCGGCAACGCGATCGCGCTGCACGCCCGGTCACTGACGTTCTTGCACCCGACCAAGGGCGACCCGGTCACGCTGACGGCCGAGTTGCCGCGACACTGGCGCGGGCGGTTCGCCCGGCTGCTTGTGTAGCTTTCGTAGGGTGGGTCAAGCGAGTCTTCGAGCGCCGACCCACCGGGAGTTGACTTGACATTCGGCTTTCTGAACTTATGGACACTATAGGAGTTGCGAGCCCACTCGAACGCCGGGACGGGGATCAGATGGCCACATTGCCACTCCCGAAAGTGGCAATCTGCCCGCGTATCCCACTCCGGTTGAGGCCACGACCGAAAGTCGGGGGTCAGAGCGCCAAAACCGGCACACCAAAAAGTGGCGCCCTGGCGCTCTGACCCCCCGCCCGGTGGGTCGGCGCTCGAAGACTCGCTTGACCCACCCTACAACGACGCCATGACCCCCGACGAGAAGCTGGCCGCGATCCTGGCCGCCGTGCAGACCGACCCCGGCAACCGCGGCCTCGCCCGCGACCCGCACGACAACCTGTTCACCGCCTGCCCCGGCGACTTCGCCGCCGCCTGCCGGAGCATTGCGGAACACCCGGAACCGGCCATCGACGTGTTCACCGGGTTCTACATCCCAACGGCGACGCCGCCCGCCCACGAAACCGACGGCCCGCTCGGCGGCATTTTCCTCGCCCGGGCACTCGTCCCGCTCAGCGTCCAGGTCGGTGTCACGGCCGAGCGGTCGTGTGAATCGTCACTGACCAACGGGTTGTCCGCGGCCGGGCTGACCGACCACACGCAGACCTACTGGGACCCCGCCCCGGACCCGAGCGGGGGTCAACGGGACCGTATGGTGAACGCCCGCCCGAAGACGCCCGGTCCGCTGCGCAAGCGGACTCACTACCTGGCCCTGGAACGCGTCGGACCGGCGGCCGATGGGAACTGCTACACCATGCGGGGGCTGAACATCACAGATCGAACGGCCCCGGTCGAGGTGATGTTCCCACGATCCCAGTTCGCCCGAGTCCGAACCATCGGTATCGGCGACGGCGGCAACGAGATCGGCATGGGCAAGATTCCCCATGAAACGATCGTCAAGAACATCCCGAACGGCGATCTGATCCACTGCCGCGTGCCGACCGATCACCTGATCGTCGCCGGGGTGAGCAACTGGGGCGCGTACGCCCTGGCCGCTGGGGTGTACGTCCTCCGCGGGGTGAAGCCAGCCAGCGACCTGTTCGACCGCGACCACGAGCGCGAAATCCTCGAAGTGATGGTCCGCGAAGGGCCGCTCGTGGACGGCGTCACCGGGAAGCAGACCGCCACTGTGGACGGACTGACCTGGGATGAGTACGCCAGGCCCCTGCTCCGCATCCACGAGATCCTGGAAATGTAGTCCGCTCGCTCCGCGTGCGGTCTTCCGAACCGCTCGCGGAGCGAGCGGACTACACTGGAGCCCTCACCGTGCCCGACCTTCGCCACGCCACCGGGTCCGCCGTCCGGCTCGCCTGCCGTTGCGGCCAGCACACCGGGCCTACTCCGGGGCTGGCCCTCGGGTTCGTGCAGGCCAACCTCGTCGTGCTGCCGCGGGACTGGGCGTTCGATTTCCTGCTGTTCTGCCAGCGCAATCCGAAGCCGTGCCCACTGCTCGACGTGACGGAACCCGGCGAACCGGAGCCGAGGCAGGTCGCCCCCGGGACCGACCTCCGCACCGACCTGCCGGCCTACCGCGTCTGGCAGAACGGCGAACTGACCGACGAGCCGACTGACATCACGAAGTACTGGCGCAACGACCTGGTCGGGTTCGTCATCGGCTGCTCGTTCACCTTCGAGAACGCGCTGATCGAGTCCGGCATCCCGGTCCGGCACATCGACCAGGGGGTGAACGTGCCGATGTACCGCACGAACGTCCCGTGCAAGCCGGCCGGACGGTTCAGCGGGCCGATGGTCGTGTCGATGCGGCCGCTCACTCCGACCCAGGCCATCGAGGCAACCCGCATCTGCGGCAAGTACCCACTCGCCCACGGCGCGCCGGTCCACTTCGGCGAACCCGCCGCCATTGGCATCCGGGACATCAGCAAACCGGACTTCGGCGACCCGGTCGAGATCAAGACCGGCGAGACGCCGGTCTTCTGGGCCTGCGGCGTCACTCCGCAGGCGGTGTTGATGCACGCCCGGCCGTCGTTCGCCATCACCCACAAACCGGGCCACATGTTCCTCACCGACCTGCGCGACCGCGACCTGGAGTCCGCGTAGACCACTTTCGGGGTGACGACCTGCGACTGATCCTGCAAAATACCTGGAGCGACTCCTTCCCGCCCGGTCTACTCTTCCTTCGAGGCTCGTCATGTCGAAGCGTAAGCCCGCTGACGTATCCCGCCGTGGGTTCCTGAAGACTTCCGCCGCGGCCGCGGTCGCCGGGTCACTGGCAACCCCGGTCGTCCATGCGGCCGGCGGCGACACCCTCAAGATCGCTCTGGTTGGCTGCGGCGGCCGCGGCACCGGTGCGGCCGCCAACGCCCTCAAGGCCGACTCGAACGTCAAGCTCGTCGCCCTGTGCGACGTGTTCGAGGACCAGGCCCAGAACAGCCTCAAGTCCCTCAAGGCCGAGGTCCCCGACAAGGTGGCCGTTACCCCGGACCACATCTTCACCGGGTTCGACGGGTACAAGGCGGCCATCGACGCGGCCGACGTGGTCGTGCTGGGCACCTCGCCGGCGTTCCGCCCGATCCACTTCGCCTACGCGGTGGACAAGGGCAAGCACGTCTTCATGGAGAAGCCGCACGCCACCGACGTGGCCGGCGCGAAGGCAGTGATCGAGACGGCCAAGAAGGCCCAGCAGAAGGGCCTCTGCGTAGTCGGCGGGTTCTGCTACCGGTACGACCCGTTCAAGCGCGAGACGGTCAAGCGCATCCACGGCGGCCAGATCGGCGACGTGACCTCGATCCACACCACGTTCCTGACCGGGGAACTGTGGGACCGCTCCGGCAAGTCCAAGTCCCGCGACCCGCAGGACATGGAGTACCAGATGCGGATGTGGTACTACTTCACCTGGCTGTCCGGGGACTTCCTCGTCGAGCAGGCGATCCACAACGTGGACAAGGCCACCTGGGTGATGGGCGACGAGATGCCGGAGTCGGCCATCGGGATGGGCGGCCGCGAGGTCCGCACCGACAAGAAGTGGGGCAACATCTTCGACAATTTCACCGTGGTCTACGAGTACGCCAGCGGCGCCAAAGTCCATCTCCAGTGCCGGCAGATCCCCGGCTGCTACTCCGACAACAACGACTACATCTACGGCACGAAGGGGTCGGCGCTGCTGATGCGGCACTCGATCAAGGCCGGCGGCACCGAATGGAAGCACCCGGGTGAGCACAACTTCGGGCTAATGTACCAGAAGGAGCACGACGAACTGTTCGCCGCGATCCGATCCGGCAAGCCGATCAACGACGGGGTGCGGTCGGCGATGAGCACCCTGGTCGGGATCATGGGCCGGGAGGCGGCCTACACCGGCCAGAAGATCACCTGGAAGAAGCTGCTCGGGTCGCAGCAAAGCCTGCTGCCGAAGGAGTTCGCCTGGGGCCAAAACCCGGTCGCCCCGGTAGCCGTGCCGGGCAAGACGAAGTTCGTGTAACACCCACCCACGAGCCGGGAGCGTAAGCGACTGGAGGTCGTCCCTCCGGTCGCTTACGCTCCCGGCTCGCCGTTTACCGAGGACACCCACATGACCACCCGCCGCGAGTTCCTGCACGCCGCCGCCGGGGCGACCGTCGCCGTTGCCGCCGGTAGGGCGTTTGCCGCGCCTGTCTCGACGGCACCGGTGCGGCTCAAGAAGGCCGTGAAGTACGGCATGGTCCAGACCAAGGGCTCGTCCCGGGACAAGTTCGAGCTGCTCAAGAAGCTCGGCTTCGAGGGCACGGAAATCGACAGCCCCAGCGGCCTGAAGCTGGACGAACTGGTCGCCGCCCGGGACGCCACCGGCGTCGCGATCCACGGCACCATCGACTCGATCCACTGGCGGGACACCCTCTCCCACCCCGACGAGGCGGTGCGGGCGAAGGGCCTCGCCGGCCTGCGGACCGCCATCGCCGACGCCAAGACCGTCGGAGCGGACACTGCGCTGCTGGTGCCCGGCGTGGTGAACAAGGACGTCAGCTACGAGCAGTGCTGGGAGCGGTCCACGGCGGAGGTCAAGAAGGCCATCCCGGACGCCGAGAAGGCCGGCGTGAAGATTGCCATCGAGGTCGTCTGGAACAACTTCCTCACCAAGCCCGAACAGCTCGTCGAGTACGTGGACCAGTTCAAGTCGCCGTGGGTCGGGGCGTACTTCGACGCCAGCAACATGCTCCGGTACGGCGTCCCGGCCGCGACCTGGATCCGCAAGCTCGGCAAGCGAATGCTGAAGCTCGACTTCAAGGGGTACAGCGCCGCCAAGGCCAAGCCGGACAACCCCGGCGCCGGGTTCGGCGTCGGCATCGGAGAGGGCGACGAGAACTGGCCCGAGGTACTCAAGGCGTGCGCCGAGGTCGGCTACAACGGCTGGGCCACCGCCGAGGTCCAGGGCGGCGACGAGAAATGGCTGGCGGAAGTGTCCGAGCGGATGGACAAGATTTTGGGACGGTAGCACCCAGCGAGCCGGGAGCGTCAGCGACCGGAGATCCCTCCGGTCGCTGACGCTCCCGGCTCGCCAGTTATGTCAGACCGCCTTGTACTTCCCGGGGACCGGGATCGGCGTGACCTGAATCGACGAATCCAGAGCCAACTCCTTCGGCATAGTGGACACCTTGGACGCCAGCAGGCGGTCCCACGTGAGGGACGTGCCGCTATAGGCCGCCTCCCGGCCGAGGATCGCGGTCATCGTGCTCTCGGTCACCGACTGCAGTTCGTTGAGCGGCTTGCCGGCCCGGATGCTGGCGATCAGGTCGATGTGCTCTTGCACGTAGGGGGAGACGTCCTCCTTGTCCTGATCGACGCTGTACGCAGCCTTGCCGTTGATCTGGTACATGCTCTTGTCGCTGGTGCGGATCGTCCCCTTGGTGCCGACTAGCATCTCGGAGACGTCGCCCGGGCCGTAGTAGTGCCGGCAGTAACTCGCCAGCCGCACCCCGTTCGGGTACTCGTACTCGACGGCGAAATGGTCCCAGATGTGGCCGACCTCCTGCGGGTCGCCGTTGGGCCGGGCGTCGGTGCCTCCCATCCGCCCGCCCATCGCGACCGCCCGCACCGGGTGCGCCCCGACGAACCAGTTGATCACGTCCAGATTGTGGACGTGCTGCTCAACGATGTGGTCGCCGCACAGCCAGACGAAGTGATACCAGTTACGGAGCTGATAGGCGGCGTCGGACTCGCCCTTGTTCCGCTTGTGGAACCAGATGCCGCTGCCGTTCCAGGAGCAGCGAGCGGAAACCACGTCCCCGATGGCGCCGTCCTTGAACTGCTTGTACACCTCCAGGTAGGCCTTCTGGTGGCGGCGCTGAGTGCCGGCGACGACCGCCAGGTTCTGCTTCTTCGCCTCGTCCACCAGTTCCAGGCACTTGCGGATGCCGGGCGCGTCCACCGCCACCGGCTTCTCGGTGAAGACGTGCTTCTTGGCCTTGATCGCGGCCTCCAGGTGCAGCGGTCGGAACCCGGGCGGCGTCGCCAGGACGATCAGGTCCACCCCGCTGTCGATCACCTTCTGGTAGGCGTCCAGCCCACCGAAGACGCGGCCCTCGACGTCCAGCCGGTCCTTGTACTTGCCCTTGAGGTTGCGGCCGAGGCGAGCCGATCGGTCCTCGAACACGTCGCCGAGGGCGTGGATGCGGACGGCCTTGTCGGCGTCCAGGGCGTTGGCCGCGGCCCCGCTGCCGCGGCCGCCGCAGCCGATCACGCCGACCTTGATCGTGTCGCCGCCGGCCGCATGAACCGCCGTCGGGATCACGCTTGTCGCCGCCGCGCTCGCGGTGGCCACCGCACCGGCTTTCAGGAAGTCCCGCCGGTTGGCGTTCGCCGTCATGGATAAGGCTCCGTCAAGGGAAGAGGGAATGGGGAGTGCGTCAGTCCACCTTCTTCACGACCATCGGCTTGATCCCGACCAGTTCGGGATACTCCTCGACCGGCAGGGCGACCCGGAACCCGACCACGTCCATCCGGGTCAGCCACCAGATGCTCTGCGGCAACTGCGGGTCGTGCTTCATCCAGCTCTTGTCGGACCCGCGTCGGGCGGCCGACCGCAACCGGTCCGCCTTGTCCGCCCACGAGCCGCCTCGGACGGTGTGTGACCATTTCTTGTCGGTGGGACGGTTCACCGGCCCGAGGGTGACGACGTCAGCCGGGAACTTCGCGTAGAACTTCGGGTCGTGATAGTCCAGGCACCACTCCCAGACGTTGCCGTGCATGTCGTGCAGCCCGTACTTGTTCGGCTTCTTCGTCCCGACCTTGTGTGTGGTGGGGTCGCCGTTGTCCTTCCGCTGACTCTCGGCCGAGTGCTCCTCGCTCGCGGAGTTCGCCTTGAGCCAGGCGTGGTCTTCGAGCTTCTCCGTCTTCTCGTCGAACCCGTACGGCCCTGTGCGTCCGGCCCGGCAGGCGAACTCCCATTCCGCCTCGGTCGGCAGCCGGTAGCCCTTCTTCGTCTTCCAGCGCAGCCAGTGGCAATACATCATCGCGGCGTGATGCGTCATGCAGATCGCCGGGTGCCCTTCTTTGCCGTGGTCGTAAAGCTCGTCCACGTAGGTGTTGGTCGGCTTGGTGATCGCGTCCGGCTTGAGGTTCGCCTGAAGTTCCTGCGGCACCTCGTCGGTCTTGAACAGACCCTCGTCCTTCCAGAAGTCGTAGTACTCCTCCCAGGTGACCTCGCACTTCGCCAGCCAGAAGGGCTTGACCCGGACCTTGTGCTGCGGCCCCTCGTCGGGTTGGTGGCCCGGTTCGGACTCAGGGCTGCCCATGACGAACTCACCGCCCGGGACGTAGACCATCTCGAACTTCACATCACCCGGCAGCGTCTCGGTAAAGTTCTTGGCCGGCAGATTCACCTTCACCGGAACATCCGGGGTCGGCGGAATGACCTGCTTGACCTCAGGCTCCTGGGGAGAGGCGACACCGACGAGTGCCGCAAGACAGACGATCACGAATGCGGGGGCGGTGGATCGGAGGGTCATATCTGGTTAGATTCTCCCATGGGAGACCCCCTGTCAACAGCCGGGCGGCCGGTCCGACAGGGAGAAGAGGAGGGCAAGCAATGCCAGGCTGTGCGTTCGGGGCGATCGCTTTTCTCCATTGTATCAATTACGCCTCAACTTTAGCCTCTGCAGAATCCCTGGAACGGCACGAGTTCGAAGCCCGGCACATGGGTACGACGTTCCGGGTCGTCCTGTACGCCCCGGACCGCCCGGCCGCCGAGACGGCCGCAAAGGCTGCCTTCGTCCGGGTGGGCGAACTCGATCGCGTCATGAGCGACTACGACGCCAAGAGCGAGTTGATGAGGTTGTGCCGGTCCGAGTCCGGCAAGCCCGTCCAGGTGAGCGAGGATCTTTTCGAGGTTCTGCGGGCGGCGCAGGAAGTGTCTCGGAAGACAGACGGGGCGTTCGACGTGACCGTCGGCCCTCTGGTGCGGCTGTGGCGAGACGCCCGGCGGACGCAACAACTACCGGACCCGAAGGAACTGGCCGCGGCGAAGTCGAAGGTCGGCTACAAGGGAGTCGTACTCGACCAGGAGAAGCGGACTGTGACTTTGACCGTCCCCGGCATGCGGCTGGATCTGGGCGGGATCGGCAAGGGGTACGCCGCCGACGAGGCGCTGAAAGTCCTTGGAAAGCGAGGGATCACCCGGGCGCTGGTCGCGGCCAGTGGCGACATCGCGGTCGGCGACCCGCCGCCCGGGGCAGACGCCTGGGTGGTCGAGGTCGCCCCGCTCGGCAAGGGTATGCCCGCACGCCGGGTGAAGCTGGCGAACGCCGCCGTATCGACGTCCGGCGACCTGGAGCAGTACGTCGAGATCAAAGGCGTACGGTACTCGCACGTTCTCGACCCGAAGACCGGGCTGGGGCTCGTCGGCCGTCGGAGTGTAACAGTGATCGCCCGGCGGGGAGTCCAATCCGACAGCCTCAGCACGGCCGCGAGCATTCTGCCGCCCGCGAAAGCCCTCACCCTCATCGACTCGATCGACGGGGCGGCGGTTTACATTGCGGTGAAGGAGTCCGACGACGCGGAAGCGAGAATCACCGCGTCGAAGCGGTTCCGGCACTACCTGGCACATGACGTGCATTCCGACAAGTAGTGTCGCCCGACGGTGGAGGTCCGGCCTATGGATGAGATGGTCAACAAGGTCGCCGCGCGGACCGGCATTGCGACCGAGACTGTCCACACCGTCCTGACGGCGGCGGTGGACCTGATCAAGGAACAACTCCCCCCGCAGTTCGCCGCCCAGGCGGACATGTTTTTGAAGGGGGGCGTTGGGAGTGGCGGACCGGGTTCGGCTGGCGGCGCGGCCGTCGGGAACCTGGCCTCCGACGTTCTGGGGAAGGAGGGTGCGCGATGAGCAACGTGACGATCCGTCAGTGCCCGCAGTGAGGGACGACCCGTGCGAACGCCGCCAGTGTGGCGGATCAACTGCGGAACGACCCGAACGTGAACGTGCAGGTGGTGGACGGCGACAAGGGCGAGTTCTCGATCACCGTGGACGGCCGCGACGTGGTTCGCAAGGACGATCCGATGCCGTCGGTAGACGAGGCGGTGGCGGCCGTGAGGCAGGCCCTTCCCGCCCACGCCTGACCCGCGGGCACCTGATTCCGGTATGAGGCGGGGGCGTCAGGCCCCCGCCTCGCGTTTCCGCTCAAACGTCCGCGACCAGTCCGGCAGCTTCTCCGCCAGTGCGTCCGCGGTCGCGGCCCGCAGCGTGACGTGACCGACCTTCCGCCCCGGCCGCGGGCCCTTGCCGTAGGTGTGCAGGTGGGATGCTGAGTGACGTAGCACTTCGGGCGTAGGCGGTACGGAGCCGATGAAGTTGAACATCGCCGAGTGCCCGACCGCGTCGGCCCGGCCGAGCGGCCAGCCGCAGACCGCCCGCAAGTGGTTCTCGAACTGGCTGGTCTGTGCCCCCTCGATGGTCCAGTGCCCGGAGTTGTGGACCCGCGGGGCCATCTCGTTCGCCAGCAGCCGTGGGCCGTCCTGGAACCATTCGATCGTCAGAACCCCGACGTAGTTCAACTCCGCCAACACCCGGGCGGCGTGCTCCTGGGCGCGCTCGGTCAACTCCTCGCGTAGGTCGCCGGCCGGGGCGATGGACCGGTGTAGTATACCGTCGCGGTGCTCGTTCTCTATTAGCGGGTAGCAGACAACATCCCCGCCCCGGCCTCGAACGGCGATCACGGAAAGCTCGCGGTCGAACGGTACGAACCCCTCCAGGATCAGCGGCCGGCCGCCGAGCTTGCCCCACGCCGCGTCGGCGTCCTGTCTGGTACGGAGGAACACCTGCCCCTTGCCGTCGTAGCCGAATCTCCGGGTCTTGAGTACTGCCGGCAGACCGATGTCCCGAAGGGCCACGTCGAACTGCTCCCGGGTGTCCACTGCCGCGAACGGCGGGGTCGGCACGCCGAGTTTGGCGAAAAAGGACTTCTCGGAGAGCCGGTCCTGGGACACCTCCAGCGCCCGCGGCGGCGGGTACACCGGCACCCGCTCGGACAGCCACCGGGCCGACTCGACCGGGACGTTCTCGAACTCGTAGGTGACGACGTCCGACTCGCGGGCGAGCTGGTAGAGCGCCTGGTAGTCGTCGAACTCGCCGTGCAGGTGACCGCAGACCTGGCCGGCACACGGATTCGGCACCGGGTCGAGGACGCTGCACCGGACGCCGAGCGGATACCCGGCCAGGGCGATCATCCGACCGAGTTGCCCGCCGCCGAGAATGCCCACCCTCATGGAGCCTTCCTCGGGTCCGGGTGGTCGAGTACGTCCTCAGTCTGTTTCTGACGAAACTCCTTGAGGGCATCGCGAATTGTCGTGAATTTGTTCGCGAGAATCGCAGCCGCGAGTAAGGCGGCGTTCTTCGCACCGGCCTTGCCGATCGCCAGCGTCCCCACCGGAATGCCGGCCGGCATTTGCACAATCGACAGCAGCGCGTCCAGTCCCCTCAGCAGCGAGTGTTCGGTGCCAACCGGAACGCCCAGCACCGGCAGCCATGTCTTGGCGGCGACCATTCCCGGCAGGTGGGCCGCCCCGCCGGCGCCGGCGATAACCACCTCCAGCCCCCGTCCGGCCGCCTCCTCGGCGTACCGGAACAGCTTGTCCGGGGTGCGGTGAGCCGACACCACCTCCACCTCGTAGGGGATTTTCAGCTCGTCGAGTACGTCGGCGGCGTGCTTCATCGTCTCCCAGTCGGACCGGGATCCCATGATGACGCCGACGAGAGGATTTGCCATTTCACGCACCTGGCTGGGGTCACATCAGCGGCTGCCACTTCCGTCCGTCTGCCGCGAGCATGGCGGCAGCGCACTGCGGTCCCTCCGATCCTGCCGCGTACTGGTCCGGGGCCGGGGCGTCCTGGCGCTCGGCGGCGGCGATGATCGGGTCCATGATCTCCCAGGCCCGCTCGATCTCGTCGGCACGCATGAACAGCGACGCATCCCCCTGCACCGCGTCCAGCAGTAGCCGCTCGTACGCCTCCGGCAGCGGCTTCTCGGCGTACGCCTCCTTGTAGTTGAACGACAGGTCCCGCGGCTGCAACCGGACACCGTCCACGTCCGGGACCTTGGTCTGAAAGTTCAGGTGGATCCCCTCGTTCGGCTGCAAGACCAGGGACATCCGGTTGCACTGCAACACCTCGCCCGGCGGCAGCGGGAACAACAAGTGCGGTGGGCAGTGGAACTGGATCATCACCTCGCTGTACCGGCTCTTGAGCCCCTTCCCCGACCGCAGGTAAAAGGGCACCTTCTTCCACCGGCTGTTCTCGACGGTGAGCTTCACGGCTGCGAACGTCGGGGTCCGCGAGTCGGGCGGCACCCCCGGCTCGTTGCGATAACCCTCGTACTGGCCCACGGACACCGACCGACAGGCCGCATCCGGGGTCGGGGTGGAGATCGCGTCGAGGACCTTCATCTTCTCGTTGCGCAGCGAGTCCGCCGCGTACCGGGACGGGCTCTCCATCGCCACCAGGGTCATGACCTGGAGCAGGTGACTCTGGAACATGTCCCGCAGTACGCCGCTGGTGTCGTAGTACGCGCCCCGACGCCCGACGGTGACACTCTCGGCCACCGTGATCTGCACGTGGTCGATGTACTGGTAGTTCCACAGCGGCTCGAACAGGGTGTTGGCGAACCGGAAGATCAGGATGTTCTGGACCGTCTCCTTGCCCAGGTAGTGGTCGATGCGGTAGAGCTGGTCCTCGCGCCAGTGCTTGTGCAGTACGTCGTTGAGCGCCTTGGCCGAGGCCCGGTCGCGGCCGAACGGCTTCTCGATGATGAGTCGCCGGAACCCGCCGTCTTCGCGGGAGAACCCCTCCTCGCCGAGCGTCGTACCCAACTCCGGGTACAGTTCCGGCGAGACCGACAGGTAATAGAGCCTGCGACCGCCGCCCTGCCCTTCGGACTCGGCGAACCACTTCCTCAATGGCTCGACACCGCCCGGCTGGGTGACGTCAGTTCGGACGTAGTGAACGGACGCCGCGAATCTCGTCCAGGCGGATTCGTCCCACGGCTCGCCGGAGGAGTTGAAGGCGTCCCGCGCTCGCATCCCCAGGTGGTCGCGGAACGAGGTGTCGGAGTAGTCACTTCGTGCGACGCCCACGACCCGGGTGTGATCCGGCAGACGGCCCTTGAGGTAAAGGTTTAAGAGCGCGGGGACGAGCTTCCGGGCGGTCAAGTCGCCGGATGCCCCGAAGATCACGACGGTGAGGGGGGCGGACATGTGGTCGGGGTCTCGCATGCGAGGGCGACAGTCCGAGACATCCTAGGTTTTGACGCTGGTCTGGGCACCCCGCGCGAAACGAACAAAGCCCCGGCGGTTACCTCGACACCCGCCCGTTGGTGGAGTCGCAGGTCGTGTTCATCGGTGAACGGGGACCGCTGACTGACCGAGGCATCCGTGCGTTGTGCGACAAGTACGCCGCCGTGTGTGGCTTCCACATCCACCCGCACCTGCTGCGGCACACGATGGCCCACCAGTTCCTCGCCGACAACCAGAACGATCTCGTCGGACTGGCCCAGATACTCGGGCACGAGAACCTGAACACCACAGCCCGCTACACGAAGCGAACCCAGCATCAGTTGGGCGAGGCGAGCGAGAAGCTGAACTACTGACGGGCCAGGGGGCCGAGTTTTGATCGGACAGACCCGTCTGTATAATTCTGGTATGGGACGTACACCTTCTGCTAATTCCGAGGCCCGCCAGCGGATTCTGGAGTCGGCCGACCGGCTGTTCTACGCCGACGGCATCCGAGCCGTCGGGATCGACCGGGTGATCGCCGAGGCGGGGGTGGCGAAGGCCACCCTGTACGCCCACTTCCCGAGCAAGGACGACCTCATCCTGGCCGTCCTCCACCACCGGGAGGCGGCGGTCGTGGCCTTCTTCACCGAGGCCACGGCCCGACACCGGAAGCGGGTCAAAGACCCGCTCCGGGCGTTCTTCGCCGCCCTCAAGGAGTGGTTCACCTCGCCGGGGTTCCGGGGGTGTGCGTTCCAG
>DATLIF010000519.1:0-8495 GCA_035539575.1 Fimbriiglobus sp.
GCTGACAAGCACGCGGCACTGGCAAAGTCCGTCGCAGCGGAGTCGGTCGCAGCTTTCTTCGCGACGGCCAGGTCGGTCGCCTGCTGCTGGGCGGTGCCGGCAGCGGCCTTCGCGGCGGCGGCCAGGTCGGGGTTCTGCGGCACCTTCGCGGCCGCGTCCTGGATCGACTTGGCGGCCGCGGCGTAAGCGACGGTGGACACCTCCAGCGCGGCCGCCTTGTTCTGCGTGGCGGCGACCGCGGCGGTCTGCTTGTCCAGTTCCGCCTTCGCCGGAGCGACCTGCGGGGTCGCGGCGGTGGCGGCGTTGGTGTGGTCGGTGACCGCCTTCTGGGCCGCGGCGAGATCGGCAGCCATCTTCGTGGCGTTGGCCTGGACCGCGGCGAGGCTGTCGGTCGCCTGCTTCGCCTTCGCCTGGGCGGCGGCCAGCGCGTCGGTGGACTGCTTGACCTTTACCTCGGCGGCGACGACCGCCTGCTCCGTTACCTTCAGCAGTTCCGCGGCCGGCAGGGGGTTGGTGTCCGCGGACGCCAGCAGCTTCGCGTCCGCCGCGTTCCAGAGCTTGAGCGAGCCGGTCCAGTCGCCGGCGATGACCTTCGTGTTGTCGTGGGTGACGGCCACGTTCAGCCCCAGGTCGGGGAACGCCTCGAACTGCTTCTGCACCGCGCCGTTGCCGTCCCAGAGCTTGGTCAGCTTGTCGCGGCCGGTGCTGGCGAGACGCCCGTCGTGGGCGAACCACACTGACATGGCCCCGCCGGGGTGCGCGGCCCAACTCTTGATCTGGTTGCCGTTCTCGGCGCCCCACAGCCGCACCATGCCGTCCTCGCTGGACGAGGCGAGCATGTTCGAGTCGATCCGCCACGACACGGCGGTAATCATGGCCGTGTGGCCGCGGAGGGTGTGGAACTCGCGGCCGGTGTTCGCCTCCCAGACGAACAGACCGCCGTTGCGGTCGCCGGTGGCCAGCAGGACGCCGTCGGGGCTAAACTCGACCGCCGTGACCCAGTCGGTGTGCTTCTTGATCTCGCGGGCGACCGACCCGTCGGCGACGTTGTAGACGCGGATCATGCGCGTCGCTGTGCCGACGGCGATCAGCGACTGATCGGCGGACAGGTCGGCTGACAGAATCGCGTCCGTCTCCTTGTCGCCGACCTCGGTGACTTTCGCGCCGGTCTCGACGTTGTACAGGACCGCCTTGCCGGACGCGCCGCCGCGACCGCCGGCCGCGAGCAGCAGCTTGGCGTTGCGGGAGAACCGCAGGCTGTTGATCTGGCCGTGCTCGAACGGCAAGACGCCGAGCAGATCGCCGGTGTCGGCGTGGTAGAGCAGCACCTGCCGCTGCCCGCCGACCGCGACGAGCGGCGCCCACGGCGACGCGGCCAGCGCGATGACCGCGTTCGGCCGGCGGCCGCGGACGACGGGATCGGTCTTGAGCTTGCCCAGTTGGGGCATCGGCGGCGGGCCGTCCGGCTTGCCCTTCGTGACGCCCTTCAGGCTGACGTCCACCTTCGGCTTGACGGCCATCGCCTTGCTGGCGGCGGTCTCGCGGCCGCCCTGCTCGATCCACAGGCGCAGGGTGTTGAGCTGCGCCTCGGGGATGCGGTCGGCCTTGGGCGGCATCTTCGGCTCTTCCTTGTGGGCGGAGAGGGTGAAGAGCCGAGACTTGTCCGGGTCGCCGGGCGTAACGATGGCCCCGGACGATCCGCCCTGCATGGCCGCGGCGAAGGTGGCAAGGTTCAGCCCGCCGCGCTGCTTGTCGTTGCCGTGGCAGCCGAGGCAGTGCTGCCGCAGGACCGGCATCACGTCGTCGGCGTAGGTCGGGTTCTTCTGGTCGGCGAAAGAGTTCTCCCCACAGAGACACAGAGAACACAGAGAAAAGAACCAAAGAGAAAGTCGGAAAGTCAAAGTTCGGCAGGGCATCATTCGTCCTCTCTATTCCGTCGGTGTCTTCTCTGTGTTCTCTGTGTCTCTGTGGGGAGAACTCTTAATGGTTGAACATGAACTCCCGGGAGTTCAAGACCGCCCAGAACACGTCCTCCAGCGCTTGCTTCTTGTCCTTGGCCGCGTCCACCGCGGCGGTGAGCTTCTTGTACTCCTCCGGCGTCGGCGAACGGCTCAGGGACCGGACGTAGAGCTGCTCGACGATGAACGCCGACGGGCGCTTCTCCTGGAGCCACTTGCCGATCAGGTTGCCGGCCTGGATCTTCGGCCCGACCGTGTCGCCGTTCATCAGGTGCAGGCTCTGCGACAAGGTCGGCTCCAGCCGCACCTCGCACGCACACACCGTCTCCCGCGTCGGCCGGCCGAAGGTGGTCAGGAAGTACGTCGAGGTCTGCCCGTCGGCGATCTGCACCGCCCGCGCGCCCAGCGGCAGGCCGGGGAACTTGTCCTTGGTGTCCGTCACCTGGCTGATCACGTCCAGCATCGTCTCCGCCCGGATGCGGCGGATCGGGCCGCGGGCGAAGTTCCGCGTGTCGGACTCGTTGGACTTCGTCGCCTGCGTCGAGAGCTGGTACGCCCGGCTCGTGCAGATGTCCTTCACCAGCTTCTTGAAGTCGTAGTTGTACGCCGTGAACCGCTTGCCCAGCTCGTCCAGCAACTCCTGGTTCGACGCCGGGTTACTGATCCGCACGTCGTCCACCTCGTTGACGATGCCCATGCCGAAGAAGTGGTTCCAGACGACGTTCGAGAGGTTCTTGGCGAAGTACGGGTTCTCAGGGGACGCCAGCCAGTTGGCCAGCACCACCCGGCGGTCCTTGCCGGCCACGTCCGGGACGGCGCCGCCGAGGAACTTCGGCGGCATCGGCTTGCCCTTGATTGGGTGGTTGCTCTCGCCGCCGCCGGCGTTGAAGATGACCAGCTCCCGCGGGTCGTCGCCGGTCTTGCGGCCGACCTGGGTGAAGAACGACACGAACCCGTAATAGTCGTCCATCGTCCAGCGGTCGAACGGGTGGTTGTGGCACTGCGCGCACTGGATGCGCATGCCCATGAACACCTGGGCGGCGTTCTCGGTGAGCTTCAGGACGTCCCGCTCGACCTGGTAGTAGTTCGTCGCCGGGCTCTTGAACGTCCCACCGTTGGCGCCGAGCAACTCCTTGACCCACACGTTCGTCGGCACGTTCTTGGCGATCTTCTCCTGGAGCCAGTTGTAATAGAGCAGCATCGCCTTGGGGCTGACATTGTTCCCGTCGGACCGCATCTGCAGAAGTTCCGCCCACTTCAGCACCCACAGCTCGGAAAACTCCTTGCGGTCCAGCAACTCGTCCACCAATAGCTCGCGCTTGTTCGGCAGGGTGCTGACCATGAACCGGGCGTACTCGTCGGCGGTCGGCAGCACGCCGATCACGTCCAGGTACACCCTTCTGACGAAGGTCGGATCATCACACAGCCCTGACGGCTCGACGCGGAGCTTCTTGAGCTTGGCGTGGACCAGCGCGTCGATGTAGTTGTTCTCCGGCGTGCCCGGCCAGGAGAACTGCAGCCCCTTCGGCAGCGTGATGAACGGCACCCCGACGGTGAAGGTGGCGAACCGGGCCATGACGAACGCCTCACCGCGGTCGCCGGCGGTGACGGCCCCGGCGTCGTCGATCTTCGCGGCGGTGTCGTTGTTCGACAGGAACAGCGCCAGGCTCGTCACGTCCCGGTCGGTGCCGTCGCTGTACTTCGCCCGCACGACGACGCGCTGCGTCTCGCCCTTGCCGTCCAGCACTGCCGACGGCGGGTAGACCTCGATGGCGGTCGGGGCGGCCACGGTCGCCGGGTCGGCCGGGGCGTCGGCCTCCAGCCAGCGCGTGATCGCCGCATAGTATTCGTCGCCCTCCTTGATCTTCTGGCCGCCGGTGTGCGGCACCTTGCCGCACGCCTTCTCCAGCAGCAGCGAGTCCGCCGGGATCGCCAGGTTGACGCGGCGGCCGTTGAACTCGTGGGTCAGCCGGTGGTGGTCGCCGTCCGGGTCGAACCCGAACAGTGACAGGCGGAACCCGTCCTTGCCGCGGGCGGCGCCGTGGCAACTGCCGGAGTTGCACCCGGCCCGCATGAACACCGGCATCACGTCTAGCTTGAACGAGACGGGCCGGTCCTCCTTCGCCTTCGTGACCTTGACCGGCACCTTGATGGTCTGACCGCCGTAGGCGACGACCAGTTCGGTCTGGCCATCGGCCACGGGCAGGACGGTGTGCCCTTCGAGCCGGGCGAGGGCCGGGTTGGCGAGGCTGACCTGCGCCTGTGCGGTCACGTCGCGGGTGATGCCGTCCGGCTGGGCGAGCTGGACGACGAACGCCTGCTTGTCGCGGGCGGTCTCCAGATTCACGTCCGGCGGGTACACGGCGACCTTCGGCCCGGGGGGCGCGGCCGGCTGGGTCTGCTGCTGGGGCTGGGCCGCAGCCGTGGACAGCAGGCACAGCGTCAGTCCGGTCGCCAGAATCGTCGAACGCATGGTAGCGGGCCTCATGCGGGATCGCTCAAGCCATAGGAGCCGCGACCACAAGGGTGCGGCTTTGCACTTCAGCCGCTCCCTTGCGGTCGCGGCTCTCGGGGTCACTTCTTCGGAACGTCCTTCTTCGGTTCTTCCTTCTTCTCGCCCCTGGCCGCCTTGTCACGAGCCTCCTGCTCCTGGCGCAGTTGCTCCAGCCGACTGAGCGGCTTGGCGGCGGGCGCGGCCGGCTTCGCTTGTGGCTGGGGCTGGGCCGGGGCGTTCGCCTTCGGCGGCAGCGGCACGTCCACCCGCAATTCGGCACCGCCGGCGTTCTGCGTCACCGTCTCGCCGTTGAGCGGCACCGTGATCTGGCAGAAGACGCCGTGCTTGCCGGCCGGGGTCGTCTTGTCGGTCGTCACCGGGAACGCCAGTTCCTTGGTGTCCTTGGTCAGCTTCGCGTCGGGCGTCGCCGCCTTGGCCGGCAGGCCGATCAGCTTCACCGCCGCCTCCCCGGCGAACGGGGTGGCGACCGTCACCTTGCACTGCACCGGCGTCCCCTGGCCCTGCTCGACGGCGGCGCGCTCCATCGCGAACGTCACCACCGGCGGCGATACCTCCACCGTGAACAACTGGCTCGACACCCACACCGGCCCCTTGCCGGCGTCGGACTGCGCGGTGACGGCCGTCTTCCACTTCCGGGCCGCGGCGTTCGGGGCCGCGTTCATCGGCAGCAGGACTTCCGTCCCATTCTCCGGGATGACCGCCGACCCCTGGATGCCGGTCCCAGGCGGGGTGAATAGCGGGTACACCGTGATCGGCGCCTTGAACCCCGGCTGCCGTTTGGCGATCACCTTGAGGTTCATCGACCCGTTCTGCGGCACCGGCGCCTTCGGCTCGACGACCTCGATGCTGAACGGAGCCGCCTCGGTGACGGCCACCGCGACCCGCTCGGTCATCAGCTTGTGGAACGGGGTGTTGTTCAGCCCGATGCAGAAGTTGACGTCCAGGTCGGTCCGCGACGCCGCCGCCACCTTCGGGTCGGCGGGCTTCGCCTGCACGTCGGCGAGCAACCCGGCGACCGGGGCGTCCGGCTTGGCCTCAAACACCACCGGCACCAGTCCGAGCCCCGGGTCAACCGTGTCCGCGACGACGCCCAGCCCCGGCGGTAGCTTGTCGAACCCGACCGCCGCCGGCCCGCCCCAGTCGGCGCGGTTGACCTGCACCATCGTGGCGAACCGGTTCCCCTTCGGCACCGCGACCGCCTGCCGGTCCTGGTTGGACACGTTGTTGCCGTCCACCTTCGGGATGCCGGTGGCGGTGTTCGCTGTGACCGGCGTCGCCTCGACGCGGAAGAAGTAGTCCGGGCCGCCCTTCTGCAGGTGGTCGTGAACCCAGACGGCGTACTCCTTGTCCTCCGGGGCGGTGAACCGAATGACGCTGTCCGGCCCGGCCGAGTCGTCGTTGCCAGCGATGGTCGCGCCGCCCAGTACGCCGACGTACATCACCGGGTCCAGCGGCGAGCCGAGCCGCCGGGCGTGACAGCTCAGGTCGAACACCTGCCCCTTCTTGGCTGCGAACTTGAAGAACTTGGTCTCGCCCGGCTTCGAGATGACGCCGTGGAACGCCCCGGGCGCGGTGCCGGCGGTCGCCGTCGGAGGGGAGACATTGGTGCCGGCCTCGGTCACGCCGGGCAGGTCCGCGAGGCGAAATCGGAAGCCGGTCGGGCTGATGCCGTCGGCCGTCTGGCAGTGCAGTCGGAAGTTTGGGTCGGCAATCGCGGGCAGCTTCACCTTCTGCTTGATCTCCCCTACGGGGTCGCCGACAAAGCGGACCTCCAGTTCCTCGCCCGGCTTGCCGCCGGCGGGGACCACCGCGGTCGGCCGCGGGAAGTGGCCGACGTGCAGCCGGTACGGGCCGCTGGCCCGGTAGGCACTCTCGCGGAGCTGGATGACATACTTCCCGTCAGCCGGGATCACCAGCGAACAGCCGCCGTCCTGGCCGCACAACGGCGAGTCGTCGCTGGTCGCCACCTCGAACCGCTTGGCGTCGAGAATCGCGACGTACGGGTCCCAGAAGCCGGCCCCGAGCCGCATCCCCTCGACCTCCACCGAGAGCCGCTGGCCCTTCTTGCACTCGACCTCGAAGTAGTCCACATCCTCGCCAGCGATGGTGCCGTGGATCGTGGTGTTGAGTGCGATCGACTGCGGCTTCTCGAAGTCGCTGTTGGGCTCCTTCTCGTCGGCGGTCGGCAGCGCCCCGACCCAGAACGTCCGCAGGTCGCTGACGCCACTCGCAGTCCGCAATCGGAAAGCATGTTCGCCGATCCGGCAGTCCGGGGCGACCTGCACAGTGACCTTCACTGCCGTGTCGTTGACCGGCTCCAGCTTCTTGACCGTGATGCCGGGGTAGTAGACGAGTACTTCCTGCGCGTCGGCCAGCCGGGCGCCGCTGAAGGTGAGGACCGCCTCGGTGCCGCGCTGCGCACCGACCGGGGAGATGCCCCCCAGCGACGGCGACGCCCCAAAAACCGATTCACCGCAGAGGGCGCAGAGGGTGCAGAGAGAAAACAGAAGTCGAATCATCATCAGTTGAAGCTCCTAAACTCGGTCATTCTCTCCGCGTTCTCTGCGCCCTCCGCGGTGAACCCTCTTACGCCAGCAGTTCCTTGCGGGTCTTGCCCTCGCGGACGATGTCGATCGGCCGATCGCCGGGGGACATGAGCTTCTTCTCGGCGTCGATGCCGAGGCAGTGGTAGACGGTGTGCGCCAGATCCTCGACGCCCAGGTCGTCCTCCTCCGGCTCGCTGGCGGTGGCGTCCGACTTGCCGTAGACCAGGCCCTTCTTGATGCCGCCGCCGGCCAGCGCGACGCTGAACACCTTCGGCCAGTGGTCGCGGCCGGCGGTGCCGTTGATCTTCGGGGTGCGGCCGAACTCGCTGGAGACCATCACCAGCGTCTTGTCGAGCATCCCGCGCTGGTCCAGGTCGCGGACGAGCGCGGCGAACGCCTGATCGAACGGCGGGAGTTGACTGCGGGTGGCGGCGGTGATGCCGTTGTGGAAGTCCCACCCGCCGTAGTTCAGGGTGACGAACCGGACGCCGGCCTCGACCAGTCGGCGGGCCAGGAGCATCCGCTGGCCGGCGGCGTTGCGGCCATACTCGTCGCGGAGCTTGGCCGGCTCGGCGTTGATGTCGAACGCCGCCCGCGCCTTCTCGGAGGAGATCAGCCCGTAGGCCCGCTGATAGAAGGTGTCCATCGCGTCGAGGTTGTCCGACTTCTCCTTGCCGCGGAAGTGCTCGTTGACGGCACTCATCAGGTTCCGCCGGGTCTGGAACCGCTCCGGGGTGACGCCGCCGGGAAGCGCCAGATCCTGGACTTTGAAGTTACCGTCAGCCGGGTCGGCCCCGAGGCTGAACGCCCCGAACGCGCTGGACAGGTAGCCGCTGCCGGCGAAGTTCGTGACCAGGGACGGCACCGCGACATACGGCGGCAGGTTGTTGCGGACACCCAGTTCGTGGCTGACGACGCTGCCCATGCTCGGGAAGACCAGCGCCGGGCTGGGCCGGTAGCCGGTGAACATGTTGTGCGTGCCGCGCTCGTGCGCCGCCTCGCCGTGGGTCATGCTGCGGACGACCGTGATCTTGTCCGCCACCTGGGCGGTCTGCTTGAGGCACTCGTTGAAGACGACCCCTTCGAGCTTGGTCTGCACGTGGGTCATGTCGCCGCGGTACTCGACCGGGGCGTAGGGCTTCGGGTCGAAGCTCTCCTGGTGGGCCATGCCGCCCGGCAGGAAGATGTGGATGCACGCCTCGGCCTTCGGCCCCTTCTTGGCGGCGGCCGGGGCGTCCGCGGCCCGGGCCGAACTCAGCCGCAGGTACTGATCGAGGCTCAGACCCAGGCCGCCGAGGAACCCGACGTGCATGAACGTCCGGCGAGACAGCGGCGAGCCGAGGCAGGTGAGCTGGTTCGTCACGGTCGGGACTCCTTCGGCGGGGCGGGTGCGGTAAAGTCGCGCGACGGCGGGCCCCGTGTTGGACGTGGGGCCTGGGCAATCGGTTCCAGTTGGGCAGCGTGTGGGGCCGGTTG
>DATLIF010000520.1:0-4935 GCA_035539575.1 Fimbriiglobus sp.
GGTGAGGGCAGCGCACCCGCCGGCATGTCCGGCGGGTGCGCTGCCCTCACCAACCCCGTGGCCGACGGCGTCCCGGTCCGCCGGCTGCCGGCCGAGGTGCTCGGCCGGCCCAAGGCCGACCTGAAGCCGATCCCGCTGACCCTGTTGCGGCAGAAGGAGCCGGACCTGTACCGGCTGGACAAGGGGGACGTGCTGGCGGTGGTCGCGCCGAACGTGCTCGGCCTGCCCGACATGGTCCCGCCGGTCCGGCTGCCGGACCTGATCAACGAGACGGCGGCCATCGGCTACCCGGTCCCGGTCGAGGACGACGGCACCATCAAGCTGCCGCGCGTCCGACCGCTGGACGTGAAGGGGTTGACGCTGCGAGAGGTCGAGGCGCTGATCCGCAAGGAGATCACCGGGCAGGGGCCGACCAAGACCGAACTGGTCCAGCCGGATATGGCCGCGGGTGTGTCGGTGCAGCTCATGCAGAAGCGGCGGTATCAGGTGCTGGTGGTCCGGGAAGACTCGGTGTCGCTGCCGTTCCAGTCCAACCCGGGGCAGCCGGTGTTGGGCGGGTCGAAGCGGGGTGCGGGGTTCACCATCAACCTCCAGGCGTACGAGAACGACGTGTTGCGGGCACTCAACGCGACCGGCGGCCCGCCGGGGCTGGACGCCAAGAACGAGGTGGTGATCTACCGCGGGGCGTACGACCCGGCGAACCCGCAGGCGCTGGCGAACTGCACGCCGCAGGAGTTGGCGTCGCGGCTGGGGGTGGGCAACGTCACCCGCATTCCGCTGCGGATCTACCCGGACCAGCCGGTCACGATCGGCGAGCAGGACATCATCCTGCGGGACGGGGACATCGTGTACATTGAGAGCCGGGAGACGGAGGTGTACTACACGGCGGGCCTGTTGGGGGCCGGGCAGTTCCCGCTGCCGCGGGACTATGACCTGGACGTGATCCAGGCGATCGCCCAGGTGCGGGGGCCGCTGTTGAACGGGTCGTTCTCGCAGAACGCGTTCGTGGCGCAGTCGGTGGCCACCGGGATCGGCAACCCGAACCCGAGCCTGGTGACGGTGCTGCGGCAGTTGGGCAACGGCCGGCAGATCCCGATCGAGGTGGACATCAACCGGGCGTTCCGGGACCCGCGGGAGAGGCTGTTGATCCAGCCGGGGGACTGGATCGTGCTACAGGAGCGTCCGGGTGAGGGCATCGCCCGCTACCTGACGCAGACGATCCGGTTCAACACGACAGTCGAGTCGATCAAGTCGGCCAATATCCAGCAGATCATCACCGGCAACAACCCATAGCCGGGGTGATGGTGACTGTCCGCCACGGGGGCCGGTTGGCCCCCGTGGCGGACAGTCACCCGCCGAACAGCCGGGCGAACCAGCTTCGCGGCTTCTGGACCGGCTGCGGGACGTTCACCGGCTGGCCCTGCAAAATCGCCGGGCCCCAGATGCCGCCGGCCCGGTCCGCCGCACTCGTGCCAACCCACCGCGCCAGCGCCTCGTAGCCCGCCTTCATCCGCGGCTCCCGGCCGCCCAATCGGTGGCCGTCCGAGCCGAGCAGGTGGATCACCCCGCGCTTCGCCCAGTCCCGCAGCGACCGTTCCACCCGACCCGACGACGGCGCCGCGATCTCACTGGCCGTCACCTGGATCAGACACCCCGCCGCGACCAGCCGGTCCGCCGCACCGACCTCGTGCAACAACTCCGGGTAGCGCTCCGCGTGTGCCACCACCAGCCGCACCCCCAGCGGCCGCAGCTCCGCCGCGAACGGCCGCACGTCCACGTACAGCCCATGCGGCATCTCCACCAGCAGGAACTTGCCGTGCCCGCCGTAGGAGAGCAGCCGTCCCGCCTTCCAGTCCGCGACCAGCTCCGGCGAGAGCATCACCTCGCCGGTCGGATACACCGTCAGCGGAATCTTGTGCTCTTTCAACCGCGCCGACAACTCGGTGGCCGCGGCCTTCAACCGGTCGGCGTCGTTGGCCGGCCAGGACAGGTTCTGGTGCGCCAGTGCCGTGGCGGTGCGACAGCCCTCGGCGACGAGCATCCGGCACATCGCCAGCGCCTCGTCGGCGTCGCGCGGCCCGTCGTCCAGGCCGGCCAGGAGGTGAACGTGAGTGTCGGCGAGTGGGAGCATGGGTTGAGTTAAAAGTTAAGAGTTCAAAGTTAAAAGTGTAAGAAGGGAATCGCCTACCTCCCTTCTTACACTTTTAACTTTGAACTCTTAACTTTTAACTTTTAACTCTCTCAGCCCTTGGCGGGCAGTGGTGTCTGTTCGCCGCCGTGATAGCTGGGATCCTCGGCGTACTCGTCCGCGTACTCGTAATCCGCGTAGCGGTAGCCGTAGCTCGACCCGTAGTTGTAATCGTAGTAACCGCGGCCGCCGGATGCCCAGCCGTTGACCACCACGCCCAGGACGTTGGCGCCGAGCGCGGCGAGTTGCTCGCGGGCTCGCTCGGCGGCCGGGCGGACCTTCTTGGTCATGCGGAAGGTGAGGATCACCCCGTCCACCCGCGGGGCCACCACCGCCGGGTCGCTGACCGCCAAAAGCGGCGGCGTGTCCACGATCACGAAGTCGTAGGCACGGCGCAGCTCGTCGAGGGCTTCCTGGAACTGCGGACTGGTCAGCAACTCGGCGGGGTTGGCCGGCCTCGGGCCGCAGGGGAGCAGGTCGAGGTTGGGCAGTCCGCTGGGGCGGACGGCGGCCTGGATCGGGGCCTCGCCGGCAATGACGCCGGCCAGCCCGACCTCGCCGGTGGACGGCAGGTCGAAGATCTTGTGGACCCGCGGCTTGCGGAAGTCGCAGTCGATCAGCACCGCCCGCTTGCCGGACTGCGCGATCGAGGCGGCGAGGTTGGCGGCGAGGGTGGACTTGCCGTCGCCGGGGTTGGGGCTGGTGACCTGAATGACCTGGTGGCCGCGGCCCTGGGTGGAGAAGTACAGTTGCGTCCGCAGGCCACGGTACGCCTCGGCCTCGGCGGACTTCGGCCGCAGGGCCACCGCCAGCACCGGGTCCAGCCCGCCCGGGGCGGAGGTCTCGGACGGGGTGTCCACCCGGATCTGCGGGATGTGGCCGATCACCGGCAGGCCCAGCCGCTTGCGGATCTCGGCCGGGGACTTGAAGCTCTTGTCGCTCAACTCGGCGACCAACACCCCGAGGCCGCCGAGCACCAGCCCGATGGCGACGCCCATCAGCAGCGACTGGATGAGAACCGGGGCGACCTGGCCGCCGTCGCCGGGCGGGGTGATCTCGTTGGCCGCGTAGCCGCCGGCGTCCCGGGTGGCCTCGATGCTGGTCCGGTCCTGGGCGAGGCGGTCGATCTCCCGCCCGGCCGACTGGATCGACGCGGTCAGTCCGTCGAGGTCGTCCTGGATCGTGCCGGCTTGGACCAGCTTGCTCTCGTCTTCCGCCAGTTGGCGCTCCAGCTCCGTCCGCTGCATACTGGCAGTGTTCTTGCGCTTCTTGAGGTTCGCCTCGTAGGCTGCCAGTTCGTCCACCACCCCGTCCGGGTTGGTCGGGTTCTGTCGCTCGATCTCCTTCTTGACAAGTGCGATCTGCTCGCGGAGGGCGATCATCCGCTCGTGATCCCGGCCGAGGGCCCTGCTGACCTTGGCCTGCTCGTTCTCCAGAAGCCGCAACTGGGTGTCGAGGCTGTTGGGGTCGAGGATCGTACCGGACACGCCGGGCTTGTTCTGGCCGGTGAGCAGGTAGTAAAGGGCCAGCCGGTCGCGGCGGTCCTTGCCGACCTTCTCGATCTCGGCCGCCTCGGCGTTGAACCCAATCAGCTCGAGCTTGATCCTGGCTAGCTCGGTCTTCTGGGAGCTGACGCGGGCGCGGACGCTGGCGACGTCCTCGGTGGTGATCCGCCGCAGTTCGGCCTGCTTGGCGATCTTGCGTTCGTTGGCCTCCTTCTGGCGGGCCTCCTGGGCCTTGATGGCGCTGTTGATGGCCTCGATCCGCTCGCGGGTGGCCTGGTCGAAGACGCCGCCCAGCTCCAGCTTGTAGGCGTGGATGACCGCCTCCAGGATGCGCTTGGCGTCCTGCGGGTCGCGGCTCTTGTACGACAGGTTGACGATCCCGCTGCCGATCTGGTTGGCCGAGGTGGTGTCCTTGTCGCGGGCGACGGCCAGCCCGCCCTTGATAATCTCGGCGGAGGCGAACTCGTCCTCGGGCATCGGGATGTCCAGCTTCGCCTGTTTCAGATCGCGGGCCGAGGCGCGGCGGATCTTCTCGGACTTGATGAGGGTGAGTTGGGTGGCGACGTAGTCTTCGACCACCCGTGTGCTGGTGTCCGGCCCCGAGAACCCAGGCTGCACCTTCTTGACCACCAGCACCTGGGCGTTGGACTGGTAGATCGGGGTCGAGGTGAGGTGGATCAGTACCCCGATGACGACACCCGCGACCAGTCCGACGGCCAGCAGCGGCCAGCGGCGGACGACCACCTGAATGGGGCTGGGGCCGGCGACTGGGGCGTCGAGGTCGAGCGGGAGGTCGAGGTCGGGGGGTGTCCGGTCGGCGGCCACGGGAGTTCCTCGTCCGGGGGCGGTACGCGGGGGTCAATCACGAGGGCCGAGCACCCGGCACTCCAGTACCGGGGTGCCGCGGGGCGGATGCGGGGTCGGCGTCGGGTCCGTCGAGACGCCCTACCATTTGACCACCCGTGCGGGCGGCGCCAAGGGGAGACAGGGGCGAATGGTCGGGGCACCCGGGTAAGCCCGGAAAGCAGTGCCGGTCGTGTCGGCCGGGGCGCGCCGCGAACTGGCTTTTGACTCCGGCTCGCCTCAGGAGGAGGCGGTGAGCGTGTGGGTCTTCGTCTCCAGGGCGCGGATGGTCCGGGTGCTGTCGTCCACCGCGGGGCGGGTGGGGACCGGGACCGGCGGCGGACTGAGGGTCAGGCCAGCGGCCAGTTCGACGGCGGCGACGGTCCGGGCCAGTCGGGC
>DATLIF010000521.1:0-10258 GCA_035539575.1 Fimbriiglobus sp.
GCCCCCACAGCCGCAGGGTGCCGTCGTCGGAGGCGGTCGAGACGCGGCCGTCCGGCAGCGGCAGGAAGTGGGTTAGCTGCCGCGAGTGCAGCGCCGGGGTCTCTCCGAGTTCGCGCCCGCTGGCCGCATCGAATAGCCGTACCGACCCGACGGGGGTGCCGACCGCGATCCGGGTAGGGTCGGCAACCCCGACCAGGGCGTCCGGCTCGCACGGCGGCAGGCGGTAGACCTCCTTGCCGGCCGAATAGTCCCAGACGAACGGGACCGCGGCGCCGCCGGCCGGCCGGTCCACGAGCAGCCACCACGGCCGCTCCGGCAGCCAGTCACGCAGCGCCACCCGGTCGGGGTTGGGCAGCTTCACCAGCAGCGGCTCGCCGGACCCGTCGGCACGAACGACAGCCACGCGCCGGTCGAACAGGCCGACCGCGGCATGACGGCCGTCCGGGCTGAAGAGGACCGGCTGCGACCGCGTGCGGACCTGCGCCGGCTCGTGCGGGAACCGGAACGTGCGGACCAGCTCCTTCGGCCGGGTCAGGTCCCAG
The DNA here is from genome assembly GCA_035539575.1 of Fimbriiglobus sp. Taxonomy (GTDB): domain Bacteria; phylum Planctomycetota; class Planctomycetia; order Gemmatales; family Gemmataceae; genus DASSAT01. The sequence goes on from DATLIF010000521.1 coordinate 543, forward strand.
ATCACCAGCCAGTCGCACTCCTCGTCGAGCTTGGCCGCCGCCAGCCGGTCGCCGTGGACGGCGAGTTGCATGTCCCAGGGTGTGACCACCAGCCCGCGGCCCGGGTCCTTCGGCCACGGAAGGTCGAAGAGCGGAGTACCGTACGGCAACTCCAGCACCGCCACCCCGCGGCGGAACGATGGGGCAATAACCGCGGCGCGCGTACCGCGTCGGTCGAGCACCCACGGCCCGGCGGTATCGTCGGTCAGGTCCACCCGCCCCAGTTCGGTCCCGGTGGCCAGGTCGAGGATTCGCCGCTGGGACATCGCCGGATTGTCCGGACGGGGCGAGTTGATCGCCACCAACCGGCCGTCCCCGCTCGGGAAGGTCGGACCGATCACCGACCACTCGCCGGCCATGCGGAGGTCCGTCAGCGCGGCCGCCGACACTGCCTCGGAGCGCAGGTCGGCGACGGTCGGCAGGTCGTTGGGCAACGGTGAATCGCCGCGTGGTCGGGCGCGGAGGGCCGTCGCCTCGGCCAGTAGTTCCAGCGCCCGCCAACTTCGGCCGGGGGCGCGGGACTGCCGCAACCCCCTCGCCTGCTCGAACAGGCTGCGGCAAAGTACGTCCCGGGTCCGCTCCTCGGCCCGGCGGGCGTCCTCGGCCTTCTCCGACTCGCCCCGCGCGCTGAGCCGGGCGGCCTCCCGGTCCCGCGCCGCCGCGAACGCAAAAGCGGCAGACACGGCCGTCCCCACGGCCAGCGACAGGAACACCAGCGCCAGGAGCGCCGCGACGACCGGGTTGCGCCTCACCCACTTGACGCCGCGCTCGACCGGGCCGACCGGCCGGGCGCGGATCGTCTGCCCGCTGAGGAACCGCCGCAGGTCGTCGGCCAGCGCGTCCGCGTCGGCGTATCGCCGGGTCGGGGCCTTCTCCAGGCACTTCAGGCAGATCGTCTCCAGGTCCCGCGGCACGTCCGGGACGAGTTCGCCTGGCGGGACCGGGTCGCGCGCGATCACCTGGTAGAGAGTGTCCATGGCGGTCGCGCCGAGGAACGGCGGCCGGCCGGTGACGACCCGGTACAGGGTCGCGCCCAGCCCCCAGACGTCCGCCGCCGGGCCGACGACCTTGGCGTCCTCGGCCTGCTCCGGGGCCATGTAGCTCGGCGTGCCGAAGATTGCTCCGGTCTGGGTCAGCCCCGAGTCCAGCGCCAGACGCTTGGCCAGGCCGAAGTCGGTGACCTTCGGGGTGGCGGGGTGGTGAAGTGGTGAGGTGGTGGAAGACAGGCTCGTATCACCACCTCGCCACCCCGTCACCTCACCACCCGCCAGGAGGATGTTGTCCGGCTTCAGGTCGCGGTGGACGAACCCGGCCCGGTGGGCGGCGGCGACGGCGCGGGCGACCGGCTCCAGGACCTCGGCGGCGAGCCGCGGGGGAAGCGGTCCGTCCTCGACCCGGTCGGCCAGCGACCCGCCGGGGACGTACTCCAGGGTGAAGTACGGCACCCCGTCGTGATGGCCGACGGCGTAGACGTCCACAATGTTCGGGTGGTGCAGGGCGGCGACCGCCTCTGCCTCGTGCAGGAACCGCAGCCGCTGCTCCGGGGTGGCGTGCTCGCCGCGGAGGATCATCTTTAGCGCGACGATCCGAGCCGGCTGGAGTTGCTGCGCCTTGTAGACGACGCTCATCCCGCCGCGGCCGAGGACGCCGAGCAGGTGGTAGCCGGGGATGTCCGGGAGCCGGTCCGCCACGGCAGGTGAGGGCGCGGCCCGGCCCGGGATGGTGGTGTCGTCGGTCTTCGGGTCGGACATGTGGCGATTCTACGGGGCCGCGCGGGCCGCGGCCGTCGTACATTACCGGTCGGGGACACGACCCCGGACCCGCCTCATCAGGAGAACCCGATGGCTCGTTTGCTCGCGCTCGTCGCGGCTGCCGTCCTGACCGCACCCGCCCTGGCCCAGGACGGCCGGCCTCTGTTCAACGGCAAGGACTTCAGCGGCTGGCAGAAGGCCGACGGCAAGCCGGTCACGTCCGGCTGGATCGTCAAGGATGCGACGATGGTCCGCAACGCCCCCGGCGGCGACATCTGGACGAAAGACCGCTACGGCGACTTCGTGCTGGAGTTGGAGTTCAAGACGACCGGCAACAGCGGCGTGTTCATCCGCACCGACAGTCCGAAGAACAACGTCCAGACCGGCATCGAGGTGCAGGTGGACGTGCCGCGCGGCAAGCCCAACGCGCACTCCGTCGGCTCGATCTACGACCTCGTCACGCCGACACGGGAGAACTCCAAGAAAGAAGACTGGAACAAGCTGAAGATCACCGCGCTCGGGAGCAAACTCACGGTCGAGACGAACGGCGAACAGGTCGCGGAGATGGACCTCGACAAGTGGACGCAGGGGAACAAGAACCCGGACGGGTCGCCGAACAAGTTCAAGACGGCGCTGAAGGACTTCAAGCGCGAGGGACACATCGGCCTACAGGACCACGGCGCCGCGGTGATGTACCGCAACATCAAGATCAAGGAACTGAAGTAGGTTGTGGGGTGGTGAGATGGTGAGGTGGTGAAAAGCCAGGTCACTTATCACCACCTCACTACCCCACTACTTGACCCGAACCTTCGCCAGGTAGATGCTCGTCTTCTTCTCGTGGGACGAGTACTCATCGACTACGGGTTGGCGATGGACGACTACCACTTCGCAAGCGGGTCGTGAACTGCGCCTCACCGCGGGCCGGGCGTACCCGACGGCACTGGCCCTGTTGGCGGCGCGGGCCGGGGGCGGCGGCAGCATCCCGTCCGCGGGACCGGGAATGGGTTAGATGGACACTTAAAAATATGCTAGAATGTCAACTCAACCTCTCACGTCGGCCTTCGCCCCGGGAGTGACGCATGGCGGTCTGGAAGGTCTTGCTTATCGGCCTGTTCGCCTGCGTCTGCCTGGCTCTCGCCACGGCCACGTTCGTCGTCCCGTTCAACTACACCGGTGGCCAGAAGTGGCTGTGGCTGGGCGGTCTGGTCACGGCCACCGCCTGCGCCGGTGGGCTGTTCGCGCTCTTCCTGCGGTACGCGAGCGGGGGGATGCTGGCGAAGCCCAAGTCGTCGCGCCACTGACGGTACGATGCGACGGTAGGAGTGGCCTTCGAGTCGGCACTGGTTTACCCCCAGTGGGGCATGACATGATCACTCGGACCTGCGACTTCCCGAGAAAGGGACCGATGAACGACCTGACGACCGCCCGGGCCGACTTCCTGGAGAAGGTGGAGGGGTACGCCCCTGGCCAGTCGGCCCGCTTCGCCCCGGCGCTGGACGAGTTGATCCGGTGGAGCGAGGCGAACGGTCTGGAGTTTACCCACCACACCGGGGTCCACGACCTGGTCAAGTTCTCCGTGCCCGGTTCGAAGATGGCCTTCTGGTCGGCGACCCCGCGGACCGGTGACGGGGCGAAGCTGACGCTGCTTAATGATCCCCGGTTCCCGGAGCCGCTGCGGACCCTGGCCCGCGACGAACTCGCCCGGATCGACCGGAAGGCCGCACCAAACGGGGACGTGCCGGAGGTGGCGTTCACCAACCTGATCTGGGGGCCGTACCGGGAGCGGGTCCTGGACCTGATGGCCCGGCTGTTCGACGGGCTGCGGCAGCCCGAGACGGAATCCGGCTCCGCGGCGGAAGCGGGCCGGTCGCCGTGACGCAGGTGTCGGTGACGGCCCCGTCCGGTCCCCTCCGCCGTCATGCTACGGTTAACGACAACGCTTCCGCCTTTGGCGGGAGGCATGCAGGCAGTTCGCGTTCGGACTCAGCGTCGTCCGCCCACTCCGACCGGAGCGACCGACAGCTCGATCCAAGTCCAGCACGGATCGACCGCCACGACGGACAGGATGTGGTACGCCGCCGGCGACCCTCCCCGCACGCCCACCTGGGCCATGTTGCCCTCGAACAGCCCGAGCCGCTCGCCCTCGTCGGCGTCCAAGCGGAGCCGCAGCCCGCGGACCGTCTCGACCCGCGTCCTAGCGCACGGCGTACGGCTTTGCAGTCGATAGTCGCCTTGTGAGAGCAATGGACTACAGGTCGGGCTAATCAACTTCATCGAAGTCGTCGGGCGACCCGTCATCTTGCCCGGATTCCACTGCGTCTCGCTCCGTTGCCCAACCGTAGGCGAACAAGCCGAAAAAGCCGCCGACTCCCAGCCCGCCAAGCCAAGCCCATCCCAACTGTACCGGGTCCGTCCAGGGGTCGGACCGGTCCAGCATGACGAGTGTGACGAGCATGACCGGGAGGGCTACGGTACAGGTAACGACAGCGGGGAAGAGAAAGCGTCGGGTCGGCATCGGCTCAGCCTACGCCTGGGAACTTGAGGATCGCCGTGGTGTCCGGCTCGACCGCAAGAAGCACAAGCTCCCAGTGATGAGCCCGGGGCTTCGCTTTTCACTTGCTTCACTACGAGACTTTGACTTTCGCCAGGTAAATACTCGTCTTTCCAGGTGCGCCATTACGCAACTTCTCGTGGGACGAGTAATAGCTGACCCACAGCAGCCCGTCGTGCCACACCAGCCCGGCGTAGCTGGTGTCCCCGCCGCTGGGTAGCGCCAGCACCTCGGTCAGCTTGCCGCCGTCCGCGTCGAGGGCGCAGACGGCGGTCCGGACCTTCTTGTCGTACAGCCGCACCACCGCGACCAGCCGGCCGTCGGGCAGCCGGATCAGGTTCGGCCCGCCGATCTGGACGCCGAGGTCCTTCCAGGTCCAGTCCGTGTACGGTGGCTTCGCGGTGCCAAGCAAGCCGGTGTTCGGCTTGCCGTCGCGGCGGAGCAGGCACAGCGCCGTGTCGTCCGGCTGGAACAGGACCGTCGCCTCGTTCGGGTAGCCCTCGTCGCGGAACCGGTCCACGAGGCGCGTGAAGGTCTTGCCGTCCGCGCTGCGGTAGAGGCGGGCCTGCCGCGGCTCGCTACCGGTGCCGTAGCCGACGCCGTACCAGGCGCCCTCGTGAGGCGTCACGCGCCATAGCCAGTAGCCGGGGTCGCCGACTTTCGTCGGCTCGGACCACGACTTACCATCGTCGGAGAACCAGACGAGCGACTGGTGGGAGTGAGGCTCCTTCTTGTGCAACGCGCCCGCGCCGCCGAGCATCAGCTTGCCGTCCGGCGTCACGGCGATCTTGGCGTCGCGCAGGTCAGAGTCTTTGGAGGACAGCAGAGCGGCCGACTCCCACCTGTCGCCGTCGGCGGAGGTGAGCACCCGCAGCGCCCCGTCCGGGGAGACGTGCTTCTGCCCCTCGCGGAAGACGCAGTACCAGCGGTCCTTGAACCGCACCAGGTCCGTGAAGGCGTTGTGCGGCGCCTGGTCCCAGATCTTCTTGACCCCGACCAACTCGAAGCCGGTCGGGGTCTGGGCCAGCGCGGGGACGACGGCCGCCCCCGCGAGCATCAGCGAGATGACGAATCGCAAGTTGATCCCCTTAAGGCTTGGCGAGGAACTTGACGCACACCGGCTTCGGCACGGCCACCTTGTTGCCGGTCGGCTTCGGCAGCCCATCGGCGCCGATCTCGAAAACGACGATGTCGTTGCCGTCCTGGTTGGCGACGAGCATCCACTTGCCCGTCGGGTCGATGTTGAAGTTGCGCGGGATGTTGATCCCCTCGGTAGCGTGGCCGATGGCGGTAAGCTTCGTGCCGTCCCAGGCGAACGCGGCGATGCTGTTGTGCCCGCGGTTGGAGACGTACACAAACTTGCCGCTCGGATGGATGCGGACCTCGGCGGTGCTGTCCCTCGGCGTCGGCTTGCCGTCCGGCAGCGTCGGCAGCGACTGGACGACCTCGAACTTCTCCTTGCCTTGCGTCAGGTCCATCTTGACTACGTTGACGGTGCAGTCAAGTTCGCCGCAGACGAACGCGTAGTCGTTCGCCGGAGCAATGTGGATGTGCCGCGGGCCACTTCCGGCCGGGAGCTTGATCGGCGGGACGAACCGCGACTTGGTGAACGTGTTGTCGTTCGTCTCGGTGATCGAGTGCTCGTGGACCCACACCTGATCGGTGCCGAGATCGACCACGAAGAAGTACTTGCCCGTGGCGTCGAACGCGCCGCAGTGGGCGTGCGGCTTCTCCTGCCGCTTCGGGTTCGAGCCGCTGCCGGTCAACTGACTGAACTGCGAGGCACCCTCGAACTTTCCGTCCGCGGTGAGCCGAAACAACTTCCAGCTCCCGCCGCCGTAGTTGGCGACCAGCAGCCGCTTGCCGGCCGGGTCGGTGACGACGTGGCACGGCCCGTTCCCGCCGCTGGTCGATTCGTCCAGTTTGGCAAGCTTGCCGGTCGCGGCCTCGACGGCAAAGGCATAGACCCCGCCGCCTTTCCCCTTGTCGCCGGTCGTCTCGCCGACCGCGTACAGGCGCTTGCCGTCCGGCGAGAGGGTCAGGAACGACGGGCTGCCGACCTCCGCGGCGACCTCCGGCTCGGAGAGTTTGCCGGTCTTCAGGTCCAGCTCGCAGCGGTAGATGCCCTTGCTGCCGTCCTTGGACGTGTAGGTGCCGATGTAGACCCAGTACTTGCCCGAGGCCGGTGGGGCGGCCGTCAGCGCCAGCCCGGCGAGGAGCATGGGGGCGGTGAGCAGAGACATGGAGACGACTCCGCGGGTGGTGGGTATCGCGGAGGAGATGATACGACGAGTCGCGAGCCCGGCGAGCCGGGAGCTACGCCGCCTTCTTGATCCGCTTCATGATGCTGCGGCCGTAGGTGTGCCGTGCGACGACGTCCGTGACGAACCGATTCAGCAGCGACGGCATGAACGGCATCGGGCGCCGGACGTCCACGATCAGCACCGCGCGGGTCTGCGGGCTGTGGTTGACGACCTCGTGCGTGTGCGAGTCGTCGAACAGCACCGCCTCCCCTTCCTTCCAGACGTAGTCCTTCCCGTCCACCACCAGCTTCGGCGGGCTCTCGGTCGGCACTTGCAGCGCCAGGTGGTAGCGCAGGTAGCCGTAGTACGGCCCCTCGTGCGCGGGGACCGACTTGCCGGGGTCGAGCACCGAGAAGAACGCCTGGATCAGCCCCGGGATGCGGTCCAGCACGGCGCACGTCTTCGGGCAGAGGGCGCGGTTCTCCTCCGGCAGGTGCCCGAGGATGTAGAGCATGAACACGCTCCAACTCTTCTCCGGGTTGACGTTGGTGATCTTCGCCTCGCCGGGGTCGATGTCCTGGTAGCGCCTCAGCCGCGGTCGCTGCGTCAGGACGTTGTCGAGTTCCGCCTTCACGTCGGGGAACGCGCGGGTCAACTCGTCGAGGGCCGGGAACGTCTGCTGAATGTCGAAGTACGCCGGCCGCTCCTTGCCGCCGGTATATAGGGAGAAGTACGAATTCACCGCCCCCTTGAAGATGTGGTAGTCCAGCTTGGCCATGGGATTCCCCCGGAGAATGCAGCCGATCCAATTGGCGGTTGGATACCACAGACCGCCCCGCCCGTCCAGCCCGCCTAGTGCCTGGTCAAGTCGCCGACTTGGCGAACGGCCGGCGTAAGCCGGCTGGTGCAACGTGAACCAGTTGGTCAGCCCGCGTTGCACCAGCCGGCTTACGCCGGCCGTTCGCCAAGAAGTGCTGCTCCTGCACAAGTTAACCCCTGGAACCGCCTCACTTCCCCACCCCCATCGTCTTCTTGATGAAGTTCACCTGGAGCTTCATGTAGTGCGGCCCGCCGATCCCGTGCCGGGCGCGGGGGTAGATCATCACCTCGAAGTCCTTGTTCGCCCGCTGGAGGGCGTCGATGAACTGGAAGGTGTTCTGGGCGTGGACGTTGTCGTCCACCAGCCCGTGGATGATCAGCAGCTTGCCGTGCAGGTTCGCCGCGGCCTTCACCACCGAGGACTTTTCGTAGCCCTCCTTGTTGTCCGATGGCAGGCCCATGTACCGCTCGGTGTAGATCGTGTCGTACAGCCGCCAGTCGGTGACGGGCGCCCCGGCGATCCCGGCGGCGAACTTCTTGCTGTGCGTCAGCGCGTAGGCGGTCATGTACCCGCCGTAGCTGTGGCCACTCAGCCCGACCCGCTTCGCGTCCGCCCACTTGTTCTTGCAGATCCAGTCCACCGCCTCCTCCAGATCCTTTAACTCCTGGACGCCGAGCTGGCGGTACGCGGTCCACGCAGACGCGGCCCCCTTGCCGCTGGCGGACCGCGGGTCCACCCGGAACGACACGATCCCCGACCCGGCCAGGGCGTGCTCGAACGACGGACCGCCGCGGTAGCCGTCCCGGACCGTCGGGGCGTGCGGGCCGGCGTAGGTCTGAATCCACACCGGGTACGTCTTCTCGGGGTCGAAGTCCGGCGGGTAGGTAACGATCCCCTCCAGCACGAACCCGTCCGACATCGGCACCTGCACCCGCTCGGACTTGCCGAGCTTGTACCGCGTCTGCCCCTTCTCCGGCGGGCCGGCATCGAGCGTCCGCACGTCCTCACCGCCGACCGCGCGGAGCACTGACTTCGGCGGCGTGTCCTCGTCGCTGAACCGGTCCACGTACAGCGTCCCCTTCGGGGCCAGCGTCGCGGCGTGGGTGCCGCCCGCCGGCGTGACCCGCTCGACGCCAGAGCCGTCGAGCTTCGCCCGGTACAGGTGGCTGCGAGTGCTGCCGTCCTTCGTGCCGGCGAAGTAGATGTAGCCCGCTTCCTCGTCCATCCGCTCGACGGATCGCGCCTCCCACTCGCCCTCGGTGATCGGCCGGATCAGCTTGCCATCGGCGGCGTAGTGGTACAGGTGCTTCCAGCCGGTCCGCTCGCTCTGGATCAGGAACGACCCGTCCTTGAGGAACCGCGGCTCGCCCAGGTCCTCGACCCAGGCCTTCGTCGTCTCGCGGAACAGCTTCACCGGCTTGGAATCTGGGTTCGGCCAGGTCAGGACGTCCAGCCACGTCTGCTTGCGGTCCTGAACGTAGGCGAACACCGTCTTCTTGTCGGGCATCCACCCGACCCGGGCGACCAGCGTGTCCTCCGGCTTGTAGTCGGACAGGTCGAGCAGCGTCACCTCGCCGCCTTCGGCCGGCACGACGCCGATCTGGACCGTCGGGTTCGGGCTGCCGACCTTCGGGTACGGGTACGTCTCGACCCGGCCGGCATCTGGGATCGGGTCTGTAATGGTGAAGTCCTTCACCGGCTTGGTGTTGAACTTGAAGAACACGACCGCCGCGCCGTCCGGGCTCCACCAGTACGCCTTGTAGTTGCGGTTGTACAGCTCCTCGAAGTAGACCCAGTCGTGCTTGGCGTTGAGGACGTCCCCGCCGCCGTCCTTGGTGAGCTGCTTTTCGCCGTTGGGGCCGGCGACGTAAAGGTTGCCGCCGCGGACGTAGGCGACCCGCTTGCCGTCCGGGGAGAGGTTGACCAGTTCCTTGCCCCCGGCGGAGCGGGTGAGCCGGACGGCTGGCGAGCCATCGAAGTACGCGAACGCGTAGTCCGGGCCGACGTCCACGAGAGTCCCGGTGCGGTCCCGGTCCATGCGGTAGAACGGCACCTTCAGGAGCTGTTCGAGTTGCTTCTCCGGCAGGTCCTTCAGCGCCGAGAGCGACTGGCGGAGCTTGTCGGAATCGACGAACGGCTCGGCCTTGCCGGTGCGCGCGTGGACGCGCATCAGCCGGCCTCCCCGCGGCTGGAGGAAGTGCTCGCCGTCGGTCAGCCACTCGACCGACCCGCCGAGCCCGCCACGACCACCCCCACCGGTCGGCGGTCGCCGGCCGCCCTTCGGTTCGACGAGCAGACTGTCGAGCGTGTAC
>DATLIF010000522.1:0-5908 GCA_035539575.1 Fimbriiglobus sp.
CCGGGGCACCGACCAGGTTATCGTCGCGACCCAGTCCGAGGTGGACCGCTACAACCGGCTCGGCGTCCCGTACGATCGAATCTGCGTGATCCCGCCTGGCGTACCGCCGACCGCGCCGCCACCCGATCCGGTGGAGTTCCGCAAGGCACTCGACATCCCCGCGGACGGCCGGCTCGTGATCGTGGTGGGTGGGTTCGATGCGACCGCGGACCTGTTGTCCGCTGTGTGGGCGTTCGACGTACTCCGGTACACCCTTCCGGACGTTTACCTCGTTCTGGTCGGCGACGGGCCGGACCGCGATCGCACCGAGAGGTTCGCTCGGTCGCTGGCGTTCGACGACCACCGCGTGCGATTCGCCGGCCTGCGGTCGGACGTGCCGGCGCTGCTAGCGTTGGCCGAGGTGGTGTGGGTGACGCACAGCCGCGGTGGGATCCACCTCGCCCTGGAGGCGATGGCCGCCGGACGGCCAGTCGTCGCGTTCGACACGCCGGAACTGTCCGAGGTGATCGAGGAAGAGGCAACCGGTCGGCTGGTTGCGCCCGGGAACCGGGTCGAGATGGCGGCGGCGACGCGGGAACTGCTGGCCGATCCGGATCTGGCGGGCCGGTTCGGGGCGGCCGGGAAGGCCCGCACGGCCGAACGACATTCGGTGTCGGGCATGACCGATCAGTACGCTCTACTGTACGAGCGGTTGCTCGGCGGGTAGCAATGGCTACAGTGTGGGGCGGCCGACGCCCGGGCCGCGGAGGGGGAGATGCTCAAAGATGTGCTGACCGTCATTCTGGCCGGGGGCCGGGGCACCCGGTTGGAGCCCCTGACCCGGGACCGGGCCAAACCAGCAGTGCCGTTCGGCGGACTGTACCGAATCATCGACTTCACGCTGTCCAACTGCATCAACAGCGGCCTGCGGAAGGTGTTCGTCCTGACGCAGTTCAAGTCCCGCAGCCTGGACCGTCACATCCGACTGGGGTGGAACTTTCTCAGCCCCGAGATGGGCGAGTGGATCGAGGTCCTTCCGCCGCAACAGCGGATCGACGAGAACTGGTACAAGGGGACGGCAGACGCCCTGTACCAGAACATTTACTCGATCGAGAAGGACGACTCCGAGCGCATCCTGGTGCTGGCCGGGGACCACATCTACAAGATGGACTACGGCCACATGCTCCGCGACCACGAGGAGCGGCGGGCCGACATCACCATCGGGTGCATCCCCATCCCGCTGGACCAGTGCGACCAGTTCGGGGTGATGGAGGTGGACCGGGAGTCCCGGGTGGTCGGGTTCAAGGAGAAGCCGAAGACCTGCGACTCGCTGCCGGACGACCCGCGGATGGCACTAGGGTCGATGGGCATCTACGTGTTCAACACCCGGACTCTCTTCGAGTTGTTGTGCGAGGACGCGGCCCGGGTCGGCAGCGGCCACGACTTCGGGCGGGACGTCATTCCCGGGATGATCGCGTCCGGGATGCGGGTGTTCGCGCACAAGTTCCACGACGAGAACCGCAAGGCGATGCCCTACTGGCGGGACGTGGGGACGCTGGACGCCTACTACCAGGCGAACATCGACCTGATCGGAGTCGAGCCGGACCTGAACCTGTACGACGAGGACTGGCCTATCCGCACGCTGCAACCGCAGTCGCCGCCGCCGAAGTTCGTCCACGCCGCCTACGGCCCTCCGGGTCAGGCCCGCCGCGGGGAAGCCCTGGACAGTATCGTCTCGCCAGGGTGCATCGTCTCCGGCGGGCACGTCCTCCGCAGCATCCTGTCCCCGAAGGTACGCGTGAACAGCTACGCGGTGGTCGAGGACTCGATCCTGTTCGAGGGGGCGGACGTCGGCCGGTACTGCCGCATTCGCCGGGCGATCGTCGATAAGGACGTGAAGCTTCCGCCGTACACGGTCCTCGGCTATGACCCGGAGTTCGACCGCCGCCGCGGGTTCACGATCACCGAGCAGGGCGTGGTGGTGGTGCCGAAGTCCGAGCCGGCGGAAGCGTTCCAGGCGCCGAACACACTGCCGCGATAGGCGAACGGCCGACGTGAGTCGGATGGTGCAGCGGGCGCTACCAGCCGGCTCACGCCGGCCGTTCGCCTGCCATTCGCTCCCAGAGCAACAGCGCCGTCACCGTCTTGGCGTCCTTGATCTCGCCGGCCAGGCACATCCGCACCGCGTCGGCAAGCGGTACCGTGACCGCTTCCAGTTCCTCGTCGGCCTCCGGTCGGCTTTCGCCCGCGGTCAGCCCCTCGGCGACGAACAGGTGTAGCTTCTCGTCGAGTACCCCCGGCGAGGCGTACAGATAGCCCATCGACCGCCACCGGTCGGCAGTGTAGCCCGTCTCCTCCGCCAGTTCCCGCCGGGCGGCGTGTTCCAGTTCCTCACCGGGTTCGAGCGTCCCGGCCGGCAACTCCCAGAGCGTCTCCCCGACCACCCACCGGTGGTTGCGCAGCAGGCAGACGTGGGCGGCATCGATCACCGGGAGGATGACCACCGCCCCGGGGTGGAGGATCACATCCCGCTTGATGGTCTGACCGTCCGGCGTGGTGGTCGTGTCCACCGCGACGCGGATCCTGCGGCCCACGTGGACGATCTCGCGTGGCATACGGCCTCCGGCCGGTTCGATTGCGGGCGACTGCGGCCGATGATAGGATGACCGCTGAGGTCCGACAACAAGACCGCTGGCCTACGGAATGGGTGGGGCCGATGCGCGATCCGATGAGCTGGGCGCTGCCGGTCTTCCGGGCGTTCGGCATCCCGGTCAAAGTCCACATCTTCTTTTTCGTCATCACGCTGGGTTTGTTCGTCCGCCAGGTGGCCCCCAAGGACAGCGTGTTGTCGTGGGACTCGGTGCTGTTCTTCACCGTGTTCCTGCTGTTCGGCATCATCCTGCTGCACGAACTCGGCCACTGCTACGGCGGGTTCCGGTCCGGCGGCGAGGCGTCCGAGATCCTGATCTGGCCGCTGGGCGGGCTGGCGTACGTGGACGTGCCGCACAACTGGAAGGCGCACACGGTCACGGCCGCCGCCGGGCCGGCGGTCAACGTGGTGCTGTGCCTGGTCTGCGGGCTGGTCCTGTTCGCCAACGGTCTGCTCCCCGGCGTGAACCCGATCTACGACCCGTATGTCTCGGAGATGAAGAACTACCGCGACGGCCGGGTGTACACCAGCGAGTACGGCTGGAACCTGTACAGGCCTGGGTCGCAAGATCGGGTCAACCTGCCCGATGAGATGCAGGCCAAGCTCAGCAAGCCGGACGAGTCGAGTGCTGCCCTGGTCAACGCGACGCTGGAGCGGGCCGTCGCCGACACCTGGCTCGTGTGGGTGAACCGAACGTTCTGGCTGAGCTGGGTGTTGTTGCTCATCAACCTGCTGCCGGCGTTCCCGCTGGACGGCGGGCAGATCATGCAGGGGCTGATCTGGGCCCGGTCCGACTACCGCCGGGGGACGACGATCGCGTGCTACTCCGGCTACGTCGTCGGGGTACTGCTGCTGATCGTGGCGATCGCGGCAAACGAGGCGCTGCTGCTCGGGCTGGGGCTGTTCATGTTCTACGCCTCGTCGGTGAAGCTGCACGCTCTGGAGGTCGAGGAAGGTGTGTACGGCGACTTCTCACAGGGGTACATGAGCCTGGACCGGGACGAGCCAGCACCGCGGCCGAGGCGGCCGAACGTCCTCAAGCGGTGGCTCCAGGCGCGCGCCGCACGACGGCTGCAACGGGAGATCGAGCAGCGGCAGGCCGAGGATGAACGGATGGACTCGCTCCTGGACAAGATCGCCCGGTTCGGCAAGGACACATTGACCGACGAGGAGCGGCGGTTCATGGAACGCGTCAGCGCGCGGTATCGGAACCGTTGAGCGGAAGAACAATCGAGTGCCCCCCAAGCCCACCCGCCGAGGCGGGTGGGCTTTTTCGAGGATGAACTGTGTCGAAGTTGATCGAGACGCGACCGCCGAGCGGGTTCCGCGACTACGAACCGGAGAAAATGATCCCGAAGGAGCGGATGCTCCAGACCGCCCGCGAGGTGTGCCGTTCCTATGGGTTCACGCCGATCGACACCCCGGCCGTCGAGTCGCTTGAGGTGCTGCTGGGCAAGGGCGGTGAGGAGTCCGACAAGCTCGTCTACCGGGTCCGCGGTGCGAAAAGCGAGGTCGAGGAAGCCGGCCTGCGGTTCGACCTGACAGTGCCGTTCGCCCGGTTCGCGGCTCGGTACGTCCCGGGTGCCGGGACGCCGTTCAAGCGCTACGCGACCGGTCCGGTCTGGCGCGGCGAGCGGCCGGGTCAGGGCCGGTTCCGCGAGTTCTGGCAGTTCGACTTCGACACCATAGGCACTACCGCGAACGCCTCGGATATCGAAATCGTTCTACTCATCGACGACCTGTTCACCCGTCTAGAACTGCTGCGAGTCGAGGTCCGAGTCAATAACCGAATGGTCCTGAACGGCCTGCTCGAAAGTCTTGCACTATCCGATAAATCCGTCCCCCTGCTCCGCTCGCTGGACAAGCTGCCAAAGATCGGCCGCGACAAGGTGATCGAGGAGATGGTCCGCGAGGCCGGCGTCACCACCGAGCAGGCCGCCCGCGTGCTGGTTCTCGCCGAGACGACCGGCACGAACACCGAGGTGCTGGACCGGGTGGAGCGGGAGTTCGGGTCGAACGAACGGACGGCCGAGGGTGTTCGCCGGCTGCGGGAGTTGGTCGCGGTCTGCGCCGCGGTGGGCGTGCCGGACGGCCGCGTGAAGATCGACCTCAGCATCGCCCGCGGACTGGACTACTACACGGGCACCATCTACGAGACGTTTCTGACCGACATGCCAGGGATCGGCAGCGTCTGCTCCGGCGGGCGGTACGACAACCTCGCCAGCCTGTACACGAAGCAGGTTCTTCCGGGCGTCGGCGCGTCGGTCGGGGTGGACCGGCTACTGGCGGCGATGGAGGAGTTGAAGCACCCGTGGATGAGCGGCGGTGCGACACCGGCGCAGGTGCTGGTACTCCAGTTCGACGCGGCCCGGCTCGGCGACTACCAGCGGGTCGCCCGGGAGTTGCGCGCCGCCGGGATCGCCACGGAGGTCTATCCGGATGCCTCAAAGAAGCTGAAGGCCCAGTTCGAGTACGCGGACAAACGTGGCTTCCGACTGGCGCTGATCGCCGGACCGGATGAGTACGAGAAGGGCGTGTGGAAGGTCAAGGACTTGGCGAAGCGGGAAGAGGTGGCAGTCCCGACGGCCGAACTGACCAATCGGATCGCACGGATGTTACGAGACTGATCCGGTCTTCGCCCCGGAGGGGCGTTCCGTCGGTAGCCCGGGGCGGAAGCCCCGGGACGCGAACCGTCCCCAGCACCCCAGCCCCAGAGGGGCGTTCGTCATGGCCCAGACGTACACCCAACTGTTCTACCACCTCGTGTTCAGCACCAAGAACCGCGAGCCCCTCATCCTCCCCGACTGGCGACCGGACCTGCACGCCTACATCGGCGGGATCGTCCGCAACCGTCGAGGGGAACTGATCGCTGCCGGCGGCATCCCAGACCACATCCATCGTCCGGGACATCAAGGCCATCTCCTCCGGGTGGCGGCACGAGAACGGCGACCCGAGGTTCTTCTGGCAGGGCGGCTACGGCGCGTTCACGGTGAGCAAGTCGATGATCGAGACCGTCACCCGGTACATCGACCGGCAGGAGGAACACCACCGGATTCAGACGTTCCGGGAGGAGTTCATCGACCTGCTCCGCCGGCACGGGGTGGAATACGATGAGCGGTATCTATGGGATTGATCCCCACGGCCGCCCCTTGTATGTTTCGTACACCGAAGGGAACAGGTGGGGTAGACCGTGTGCCCCTCGGGCCACGAGCCCGACCCGGAGCGAGGATCACCCCACCGTCCCCGGCACCCCCGGAGCCCGAACAGGCGCGCGGACCC
>DATLIF010000523.1:0-12950 GCA_035539575.1 Fimbriiglobus sp.
ACAGCTACCCACCCCCTGATTGCTGCGGTTTCAATCGGTGGGCAACCGGCCGAATCGGAGTGACGGGCCGGCTACCATAGGCAAAGCTGGCTTGCGCCCCTGGCTACACATCTGGCGCCGCTCCGCGGCTGAAAAGCAAGAGCACCGACGGTCGCATGAAGTTGTTGGGATCTGGCGTTTGGTGCCTGGTTGGGATTTGGTGCTTGGGACTTGGGATTTGCCGCGCTAGCGGAGCGGATGTGACCGCCGAGGTCCAGGCGGAGCCGCGGGCGGTCCGCCTGTCCGGGTCGGTGCGGGTGACGCTCTCGGTCGAGGGGACGGCGCCGCTGCGGGTGGAGGTGCCGGACGACATACTGGACGAGGGGTCGGCCGATGCCTGGCGGGCGCGCCCGGCCGGCCCGGCGGCGATCGCGGACCTGCCCGGTGGCCGGCAGCGCTGGGCGCGGACGTACCGGCTGGACCCGTATCTGGAAGGGAAGCCGCTACACCTGGGGTTCGCACCGGCACAGGCGTTCGCGGGGACGGACCCACAGCCGAAGGAAGTCGTCTGGAAGTCGGTGGGCGTGACGGTAACGGCCGAGGTGACGGGTACGTCCGAAGCGCGACCGGCGACGGGGATCGAGGAGCTGCCGCCGGCGGACGTGGCGGACTCGCTTCAGGAACGGGCCGCGGTGTTCGCCGCGCTGGGCGTGGCGGTCGTGCTGGCCGGGGTGGCCGGCGCGTGGCTGCTCCGCAAGCACCGTCAGGCCCCGCCGCCGTCGCCGGAAGAGTGGGCCGCGAACCACCTGGATGAGCTGTCCCCGGACGACCCGGCGTTCGCCGACCGGCTTAGCGACGTGCTGCGGACGTTCCTGGAACGGCGGTCGGGCCTGCCGGCCACGCGGCGGACGACGGCGGAACTCCTGATCGCTGCGGAATCGGCGGCCGGACCGGACGTTGTTCCAGTGGACCTCGTCCGCCCGGTGCTCGAGCGGTGCGACGCGGCCAAGTTCGCCGGACTCGACCCGACCCCGGACGAGCGCCGCCAACTGCTCGCCGACGCGCGGGCGATCATCACCCCGGTAGCCCCCGATGACCGACCCTGACCCCCAACCCCGCCGGTGGCCCAGGGTGGCCGGCTCGCTGGTCGGATTGGCCGTGGGGCTTTTGCTGGCGTTCGTCGCGTGGTGGCTGTGGAGGGAGTACAACCCCATCATCAACCAAATCCCGGCGGTGCGGGAGGCGAACGCCCTGCGGGATGCGGCCCGGGCCGGGCCGCTGACCGATGAGGAGTTCGAGCGGGTGGTGAACGTCGCCGGGTCGGGCGAGCCGGTCGCCGTGCTGTCCACAGTCGCCGTGCTGGAGTTGGAGGCAAGCCGCCGACCCGACCGCCGCGAGAAGGTCACAGCCGTGTTGACCGACCTGCAACAGAGCCGCGACGCCAGCGTCCGGCAATCAGTCGCGGCAGCTCTGGCGCGGATTACGTCCGAGAAGTGAGCGAGTGATCGGCCGCGATAGCTCGCCGAACTTCCGGCAACCCGACTCAGGGCGACAACTCGGCTGGTCGATGTTTCGGGATGTGCGCCAACGGCGGTAGCAATGTGTAGCGCTCGGGATAGTATCGGCTGGCGGATCCGGCTGGCCGACGGCAAGGGGTGAGCGACGATGTTTAAATTGAAGCGGGCGTACGAGGAGCCGTCGGTCGAGGACGGGTTGCGAGTTCTGGTGGAGCGGCTCTGGCCTCGTGGCCTGACCAGAGAGCGTGCCGCCGTGGACCTCTGGTTGAAGGAGGTGGCACCCAGCGCGGAGTTGCGGAAGTGGTACGGCCACGACCCCGCGAAGTGGAAGGAGTTCCAGAGCCGATACCAGGCCGAACTGAGGGAGAACAAGGTGGCCGTCGAGCAACTGAAACAGAAAGGCGAGGAGGGTACGGTCACGCTGGTGTACGCCGCGCGGGACGAGGAACACAACAGCGCGGTCGTACTCAAGAAGTATCTCGAGCGCCGCAAGTCGTGACGCGCTACAGCCCTAGATCTGCACCCGCTTGTTGTACACCCACCACTCCAGCACCAGCACCAGGAGGCCCGCCAGGACCGGCCACTTCCACAGGTCCACCGGCTGCTTGCGCTCGCCGCCGGCCGCCACCGTCACGGCTCCGACCTGCACGTCGCCCTTCGGCGCCAGGTCGCTCTCCAGCGGGTCGAATAGGTTCACCGCGAACCGCCGCGACTGCGACCCCTTGCCGCCCGGCTCGTCCCACCGCACCTGATACACGCCGAGCCGGTCCGTGCCTGCCACCGCGAAGTCCGCCCGCGCGCCGCGCGCCAGCCGCTCCGGGTCGCCGCCCGGCTTCGTCACCCGGATCTCCGTGGCGCCTCCGAGCCGGAGGTGCTTCACCTGCCCCGGCTTCAGCGCCTCCTCGGTGCCGGCGTCGCGGACGTTGCCCAGGTTCAACAGCACGTTCCGCAGGAACAGTGGGAAGCTCACCTTCAGAGGCCAGTTGGTGTTCCACTTGCCATCCGGGCCGATCAGCGGGAACGTCAGCACCAGGTCCGTAAACGCTTGCCGGGGAATGGCCGCCAGCAGCACGAGGTTCTGGCTCCCCTCGATGAGTCGCTGGGTCCGCGGCGGCAGGTCCGGCAGGCGGAACGCCTCGGCCACGTCCACCTCGTCGAGCGCTTGCAGGAACCGCATCACCGGGTGGCGGCCCTGCCAGCCGCGGACGCTCGGCCCCTGCACCGTCTGCACCGCGTTCGGGTCGCTGGGCTTGGCCTTGTCCGCGGGTACGAACGGCGGCGGCGGGTAGCCCACGAACAGCGTGTTCGACGCCGGCATCGCGTCCACGGACGACGGGCCGCAGCGATCGAAGACGATCAGGTCATACTTCGCCTCGCGGGCCGGGGTCAGGTAGTCCTTTGTGTCGGCGCCCGGCTGGAGCACTTCCAGCGGCAAGTGTGTCACATCGGCAATCTTCCGGGTACTGGGCGCGTCGAGGAAGTCGCGCAGCCGGCGGTTATCCGGACCGATCACCAGC
Source organism: Fimbriiglobus sp. (assembly GCA_035539575.1). Lineage (GTDB taxonomy): Bacteria > Planctomycetota > Planctomycetia > Gemmatales > Gemmataceae > DASSAT01. Next base: position 3,014 of record DATLIF010000523.1, read on the forward strand.
ACCCGCGCCTTGCGGATGACGCCGAGTACCACCCACACCTCGTCGTCCAGCGCCAGCGCGTCGGCGTTGCCTTCGAGTTTCAGGTGCAGCACCAGGTCCGCGTTCTCCGGCACGTCGGCGATGGTGAACGTCAGGTCCGGCCGCTCGCTCTTGGGCGGGATCGGCCGGCGGCGTTTATCCCGGCGGAAGTCGTCCTCGTCGTAGCTGGCGACCAGCCGTGTGCCCCCTTGCAGCAACTCCACCCGCGGGCGGACCTCCGTCTCGGTGCCCTTGAAGTTCCTGACCGTGGCGCGCGCGATCACCGAGGTCGGGTCGTCCGGGTTTCGCTCGGCGTCGAACCGCAGCACCGCGACGTTGTCCGATGCCCCTTCCGACGCCGGGGCCGGGGGGACGTGATAGGAGAGGTTCAGGTTGGCCAGCGCGAAGTCCGACACCTGCGGGAACTTGCCGTCGGAGTACAGATGCACGTCGGCCTGCAACCCCTCGGCGGCGACGTAGGTGCGTTCCTTGCCCGGCTCGGGGTTGGCCGGGGCGGCGGCGAGGTCGTCGGTGGTCCGCTCCGGGTTGGCGAGGCTGGCCGCCAGCGAGAGCGCCTCGTCCAGCCGGGTCGGCCGCTGGGTCGGCTGGATGGCCTCGATGGCGTTGCGTAGCGCGGCGCGGTTGGCGGTGTAGCTCTGGCGGATCTCGGCCACGTCGCTGAAGACGATCACCATGCCGACGTCGGCGTCGGTGGCGGCGTCGATCTCCTTGATCGCCTCGGCCTTGGCCCACTCCAGTCGATTCGGCGTCACATCCGTGGCGGACATGCTGGCCGAGTTGTCGAGCATGAGGATGTAGTGCCGGCCGCCGAACACCGCCCCGTGCAGACGCGGGCCGAGGACGCCGTAGATCATCACCAGGATGGCCAGCAGTTGCAAAAGCAGCAGCACGTTCCGCCGCAGCCACTGCATCAGCCGGTTGACATGCAGGTCCTCGATCGACTTCTTCCACAGGAAGGTGGACGGCACCGGGATCGGCTTGCGCTTCAGCCGCAGGAAGTACAGCAGCACGATCAGCGGCGGGACGCAGAACAGCACCAGCGCCGCCGGCAGGGCGAGCGCGACGCGGTGGCTGACGCCGAAGCGGCCTTCAAGCCAGGTGTTGACGTCCGCTCCAAACCCGAACAGGTCGGCGGCGAACACGACCACCGCCGGCAGGGCGAGCAGGATCAGCAGGACGACGGCGATCGGGAACAGGGTGCGCATGTCGTGAGCCGCACAGCGGCGGCAAATGCGTAGCCAGGGGCGCAAGCCCCTGGACCGAGAATCCCGTCACGGTTCGAGCCCCGCCCGGGGCTCGGGTGATATGCCGATCTTACCAGGGGCTCGCGTCCCCGGCTAACTAACAACTGCCGTCGCGCGGCGGCTGAAGATGGGTCAGAAGTCGTACGCCAGTCGCGTGCCGAACCCGTGGATGTACCCGTCGCCGGCGAACCCGGCCACGTCGCGGTGCGCCAGAAAGTAGTTCCACTGCACCTTCGCGTTCGGGTTCAGGAACCAGTTCAACCCCAGGGTGAAGTCGTGGACGCGGCCGCCCTCGATGCCGCGGCTGTCCAGGTCCAGGTACGAGTACCGGGCCGCGACTTGCCAGGCGCCCGGGCCGGTCGCGCCGCACTCGCGGGTCCACGCGAACGGCCGCAGCGGCGTCACCCGACCGAACGCGGCCCGGTCTTCCCGGACGTACTCGCGGTGCTCCCCGGTCAGGAAGTAGGCCGCCTCCGCGTAGGCCGACTGGAAGAACCCGGTCCCGCGGCCGAACCCGCTGCCGGCCGGCGGCAGCGCCGCCTGCACCCAGGAGGCGTAGTACTCCGACTGCAAGGAGAACGACCCCATCACCACGGCGAACTCTGGCACCACCACCTGCTGCTGCCGGGCGTCGATCACGCCGGTATCGGCCAGCAGCGGGGCGACCGCACCGGGCGCGTTGCGGGCACTGTACCGGGCCCGCGCCCGGACGCCGTCGTCGTCCGCGTCCCGATGGATGGCCCCGAGCCCGACGTGGACCAGCCGCCGCCCCCCGTCCTCGTACACCGGCAGGTACGTCACCCGGCCGACCACCTCGGCGTTGTTGCGGCCGACGTCCCACCCGAACGGCTCGCGGGTGTTCTTGAACACGCCGACCGCCCAGGTCCCGTGCTTGTCCGCGTAGCTGTCGAACACGAGGATGCCGGGCGAGAACCCGTTGTTCCCGTTCTCCACGAAGGCGTCGAACCCCAGCGACCGCTCCATGAAGGTGAGGAACCGGCTGCTGGTCAGGTGCTCGAAGCTGATCGGCGACTTCTGGTTCCCGACCCGCACGTTGCCCGCGTACGGCAGATCCTTGAAGGTGAACCAGACGTCCGTCGGGACGACAGTGTTGTCCGCGCGGTTCGTCCCGGCCTGGGTGACGAACGCGTTCGTGAAGTCGATCTCCACCAGGAAGGCGTAGTTCTTGTAGATGGTCCCACCGACCTGGAACCGCGTCCGCCGCCAGGCGACGCCGTCGTCCAGCGGCTCGACGCCGCCGGCCGCGGAGCGCAAGGCCCGCGGGGCGATGTACCCGGCCGCATCGAGGTGCGCCCGCCCGCCGACGAACAGCGAGAACGACTTGTCCTCGCTCTCGAAAAAGAGCTGGTTCTTCCAGATGGGCTTCAGGGCCGTCGGCTCGGCTGGGGCCGGGGCGGCCGGCACGGCCGGTCCGATCGGGTAGGTGACGCCGGGTGTTGGGAGTACCGGCAACTTCGGTGCGGCGACACGCTCCGGCAGCACGGCCGGAGGCTCGACCACCCGGACGGGCGACGGCGGCACCGGGGCGGGCAGCACACCCGACCCGACCCACTCGCCGCCGGACGGTGCCGGCGGGGTCGTGACAGCCGGGGCCGGCGGCGCGGACACCGACGGCACGCTCATGGCCGGGGCCCAGTCGGGCAAGACCGAGGGCGCGACCGGGCCTTGCGCCACGCCAACTCCGGCCGCGGCCCCGACGCTGGCGGTCACCCAGAGATTGCGGACCATCCCCCTCATCGGCGTTCCCCTACCGACAGGCGAACCTTGGACTTCCCCGGCGGGGGAATACCGTCCGAATCCGCTGCGTTCCAGCCCACTTCGCGGCAGCGGAAGCCGGGCGGGATGGCCCGGTGTTGTCGGACCCGCCCGGGTGCGGTTCCTATCATGACGGAGTTCAAACCCCGCGACGGAACCCACCCATGACTGCCGACCGCCGGCTGGCCGAGATCCGCGAGAAGGTCGAGGCTGCCGCCCGCCTGACGTTCGACGACGGCGTCTACCTGGACACGCACGCCGATCTGTTCACCCTCGGCGAGCTGGCCAACCTCGTCCGCGAGCGCAAGAACGGGAACGTCACCTACTACAACGTCAACGAGCACCTCAACCCGACCAACGTCTGCGTCTACCGCTGTACGTTCTGCGCCTTCCGGGCGGACCTGAAGTCCCCGAAGGCGTATGTCATGTCCGACGAGCAAATCCTGGAGCGCGCCAGAGAGGCGCACGGTCGCGGCTGCACCGAGCTGCACGTCGTCGGCGGGCTGCATCACCAGAAGCCCTACGAGTGGTATCGGGACATCATCCGCACCATCCACGACGCCTACCCGGACCTGCACCTGAAGGCGTGGACGGCGGTCGAATGGGACTGGTTCGCCCGGCTCACGAAGCGGCCAGTGCGCGAGCTGCTCGCCGACATGAAGTCCGTCGGTCTCGGCAGCCTGCCCGGCGGCGGGGCGGAGATCTTCCACCCGGACGTCCGCGACAAGATCTGCGAGCACAAGGCCGACGCCGCGGAGTGGATCAACACGCACCGCGAGGCGCACCGGCTCGGCCTGCGGTCGAACGCGACCATGCTCTACGGCCACATCGAGACGGCCGGACACCGCATCGACCACCTGGTCCGCCTGCGCGAGCTGCAAGACGAGACGGGCGGGTTCCAGACGTTCATCCCGCTGGCATTCCACCCGGAGAACAACCCGCTCGGCCAGGGCTTGCAGAAGCCGTCCGGGCTGATGAGCCTGAAGGTGATGGCCGTGAGCCGGCTGATGCTGGACAACTTCGACCACGTCAAGGCGTACTGGCAGATGCTCGGCGTGCAGGTCGCCCAGGTGGCGCAGAGCTACGGCGCCGACGACCTCGACGGCACGGTGGTCCACGAGAAGATCTACCACGACGCCGGCGCGGAGACGCCGCAGGAGTTGACCGTCGCGGAGATCCGCCGGCTCATCGAGGAGGCCGGCCGGGTGCCGGTCGAGCGCGACACGCTGTACCACGAAGTCATCCGCGAGGGCGGCCGCTGGAAGGCCGGCCGCAAGCTGGCGGTCGTCGGCTGACACCCTGGGAGGGCGAGGCTCCTGCCGAGCCTCTTCGAGCGCCCGCGGCTCGGCAGGAGCCTCGCCCTCCCAGGTGTTGTGGCCGCCCCGTCCGGCGGGTAGGATGTGCCTTCCTTCCGCCGGGGGACGGCCATGCCACGCGAGGACTACGACGACGATCCCGACGACCGGCCGCGCCGGCGACGGCGGCGCGGGCACCGCGGGGTGCCCTGCCCCGAGTGCGGGTCGGAGTACCAGCGGTCCGGGCCGTGGCCGTGGTATCTCGGCACCGTCGGAATGATGTTCTGCAAGGCCGTGGTCTGCGACGACTGCGGCCACCACTTCGACGCCAAGAAGCCGCGCGCCGACCTGGCCACCCGCAAGCGGAACCTGGCCATTGCCATCAACGGCGTCGGGCTGCTCGGGATCCTGCTCGTCTTCGGCTGCCTGGGCGCGTGGATCGTGTTCACCATGAAGCGCTGACACCGGGAAGCGGTTTGCGGACCGGCGGGGTGCGAACTATGGTTCGCTCGGGGCGCCGCCCGGCCTCCACCCGGAGGCACCCGTGCGCATCGCCACCCTCGCACTGACGCTGGCCGTCACATTCCCGGCCGCGGCGTTCGAGCCAACCGCCAGCTACCAGAAGCACGACCTTCAGGGCTTCACCGTCTACCTCGGCCCGGAGTTGCTGCGCAACGGCCAGGACGCCGACGCCGTCCTGCGCCAGGCCGACATCGAACTGGAGCGGATCGCCGACGTCGTCCCGGAGAAGTCGCTGGCGGCCCTGCGGAAGGTGCCGATCTGGGTCGAGTGGGACGCCCCGACGGACAGGAAGGTCGTGGCCCGATTCTTCCCCGGTTCGGCGTACGTGAAGAAGCACGGCCTCAACCCCGGCAAGGCCAACGGGGTCGAGGTGCCCAATGCGCGGCGCTTCCTGGAGGAGTACCAGGCCGGGATGCAGTGGGTGCTGATGCACGAGCTGGCCCACGCCCACCACACCCTGGCCCTGACCGACAAGCAGGACGCGGCGGTGAAGGCCGCCCACAAGCAGGCGGTCGAGCGGAAACTGTACGAGAACGTGGAGCACTTCAACGGGGTGCGGACGCGCGGATACGCGGTCACCAACCACTACGAGTATTACGCCACCCTGACCGAGGCGTACTTCGGCAAGGGCTTCAACTTCCCCTACGACCGGCCGGGGCTTCTGCGGTACGACACGGTCGGCTACTGGCTGATGCACGACACCTGGGGCAAGCCCAAGTAACCTCCTGGGACCGCGGCCGTCCCGGCCGCTCCCGCTGCCACGGCCAGAGGCCCTTCGCGATACTCCTTCGCCCCGACCGTGGAAGGTGGTGAGGCCGGGACGGCCGCGGTCCCAGGGGGAAACAGCCGAACCCGCGGCAGATGCCGCGGGTTCGGCTGTTCTCTGTTCGCTGGCCTACTTTTCGCCCGCGAAGCAGTTCGGGTCGCGGGAGAGCGCCTGCATCGCCAGCCGGATCGCATCCTCGGTGCGGCCGTCGGCGCACGCCTTGTGGTACGCCGCCACCAGCCGCGACACCTCGGTGTCGGCCGGCCGCGCCGGCTTCGCCACGGCGACCGCCTCACTCGTCGTCGGGCACGCCTTGCAGTCGGCCGCCGGGGACGCCACCTTGCAGGCCGACGCCGTACAGCAGTCGCCGCCGTTCGGGGTCATGACCTTCGCCGTCACCAGCAGCAGGTGGCGGCACTTCTCCCGGGCGACGCCCTTGTTCACCTGCACGAACAGCTTGCCGGCGTGCTGCACGCCGGACACCACCGGCGCGTCGAGATCCCGCTCCCGCATCTCGATCGGGCCGGCCAGCAGCACTGTCTTGCCGGCGGGGATCGCCAGGGTCGTCTCGATCGCCTGCGCGTCGATGACCGGGGCGGTCAGCATCGCGGCGGTCGCCTCCTCGCCGACCTTGACCGCGGTTGCCGCCGCCTGCGCGGCCGGCCGCGCCGTCTTGTACAGGAGCCGCAACTGCACGGACTGGCGGTCGGCGGACACCGCCGGCGTGGCGCTGATCGTCGTGCCGAGCTGGACCGTCCGGTACTGCGGCCGGCGCTCGACGCCGTTGGGCCCGGCGATCAACTCCAGCCCCGTCAGGAGCCGGACCTGCTGGCCGACCTGGAGGTGGCCCGTCTGCATGTCGGCCACGATCATCTTCGGCCGGGCCAGGACGTTCGTGGTTCGGTCCGCCTGGACGCACTTCATCAGACACTGCACCTGGTCCGCGGACAGCGTGACGGTCGCCGGCTTCTTGCCGTCGATGGTGTTCACCGCCTCCAGCACCGGGCAGCGCTCGCAGTCGGGGCAGGCCGGCGTCGGTACGCTCGTCCCGGCGACCGTCTTCACCTCGGCATCGATCCCGGCCGACTCAAAGAACGAGTACGGCACCTCGACCGACGTGAGTTCGAGCTGGACCAGCGGCATCGACGCCGAGTGGACCCGCCGCATCGACGCGATCAGGTCCGCGACGTGGGCGTGGACGTCGGCCGTCTGGTTCACGACCAGCGAGCACGACGCCTCGTCGAACGCGACGGAGCCGGCGCCGCCCATCCCCTGCCAGGAGTGCGGCTTGACCATGTTGACCATCAGCCGGGACAGCGACTCGGCGTTGTCCCGGGTCTTCGACAGTGCCGGGTGTACCGCCGGCGGGGGCAGCAGGGGGGTGCCGAGTTGCGCCATGTGGATCACGGCCACCGGCTTCGGCGGGACCATCCCGGGCTGCTGGTAGCTGACGACGAACTCACCGACCGGGTACGACCGCTTCACCAACTTCGCGTCGTCGGCCATCGCCGCGCCGCCGACCGTCGCGGCGATGAGCGCAAGTGCCGTTCGCATGAATCCCTTCGGCATCGGGGGAACCCTTCCTCGACGGGGTGGGGAGGCCGGCTCCGGGCGCGGGCCGGCGATAAGCCGCGGGAGAATAGCAACCCCGCCGGCCCCGGCAAGCCGAACTGCCCCCCAGATACCCCGCTTCTCGTAGGGTGGGTCAAGCCCGGCTTTGCGGGCACCGACCCACCGTGCCGGGTGCCGACCTACCTGACTTGGTTAATATACTGATGTATATTCCTGGTGAAGGGTCGGGCGAGTGGTCACGGTTTGACCACCCAGGCTGCCACATCGGCACACTCTGGAAGTGGCAGCCTGGCAGCCTGACCCCCACCGGTTGAGGGGACGGCCGAAAGAGGGGGGGTCAGAGCGCCAAACCGGCACACCTACAAAGTGGCGCTCTGGCGCTCTGACCCCCGCTGGTGGGTCGGCGCTCGAAGACTCGCTTGACCCACCCGACGAAAGATCTCCGTGCGGTCTGTCCGCTTGCACAGAAGAGGGAACCCTGGTCGAATAGACGCCACACTGCACTGATCGCCTGGAGCGTCCGCATGAATCATGTTCTCCTGCTCGCCGCGCTGGCCGGCGGGCCGGCCGCGGCGGCCGACCCGCCGCCGGACGGGCCTCGGTTCCCAAAGCTCTCCCACGCCGACGCCTGGAAGCACCTGCCCCGGCAAAGCCCGAAGCTGCCGAACTGGGCGCGGACGCTCGCCGAGTCCCTGCCGCAGACCACCGCCGCGATGCTCGAACTGGACCACGTCCACCGCGCGAAGAACCCGCTCGGCCCGGTGGTCGCGGGCAAGCTGCGGTGGTGGGCCGCCGACGCGCTGGGCTGCGACTACCAGAAGGAGTACGCCGAGGCCGACCTCCGCCGTGCCGGGCTCGGTGACGACGAACTGGAGGCCCTGGCCGGCGACGCGAAGGACCTCTCGAAGAGCGACCGGCTGCTGCGGGCGTTCGCCCGGAAGATGTCCCGGGCCGCGTCCACCGTCACCGACGCCGAGGTGGCCGAACTGGTCGCGCGCTTCGGCCCGGAGCGGGTGGTCGGGTTCGTCCACACGCTGGCCTACGCCAACTTCCAGGCCCGCATCCTCCTGGCCCTGGACGTTGAGGTCGAGCCGGGCGGCCCGCTGCCGCCGCTGGACGAGAAGTTCGACTCCTCCGAGGCGGTCGAGGTGCCGGCGCGACGCGACTGGAAGGAGACGACCGCCTCCGAGCGCAGCGTCTCCGACGACCGGCCCGACTGGCTCGGCGGCAGCGCGGGCGACCTGCAACAGGCGATGGCCGCCCAGAAGGCACGCAAGCCCCGCGTCCCGTACCCGCCGCCCGAGGCACTGGAGAAGCTGCCGCCGGAGGCCAAGAACCAGGCCGGCAAAATCGTCTGGACCCGGATCAGCATGGGCTACCAGCCGGCGCTCACCCGGGCGTGGTTCGAGACGATGGGCACCTTCCAGCAGGAGGCGCGGTTCGACCGGGTGTTCTCGAACACTTACTTCTGGGTCATCACCCGGACCAACGACTGCTTCTACTGAATGGGCCACAGCGAAATGTTGCTCGCGGTCGCGGGCCTCAAGCCGGACGAGATCAAGGCGCGGACGACGAAACTGGCCGAGGGGGACTGGTCGGACTTCTCCCCGGCGGAGCAGACAGCGTTTCAGTTCGCCTACAAGCAGGCTAAGGAGCCGGGCAAGCTGACCGACGCGGACTTGCGCGGGCTGGCCGAGTCGTTCGGCCGGCACCGGGCGCTGGACCTGGTGTGGTATGGCGGCTGGTGCAACTACATGACCCGGGTGGCCGACGCCTTCCAGTTGCCGCTGGAGAAGGAGAACGTCTTCGCCCCGGCCAAGAAGGACGAGAAGGCGAAGGGCAAGAAGGACGCGCCGAAGGAGAAGGCGGGCGGCAAGAGCAAGGACGTGCCGAAGAAGGCGGGCAAGCCCGATGGCAACTGACCGACACAACCCGGTCGGGTTGTGTCGGTCAGGGTCGAGTCATTCAGATTCGACCGACGGGAGACGGCAACTGGCTCAGCCCACGTACACACCGTTCGCCAGTGTAGCCGAGGCGAACGGGTCGAGGGTCTGGTCGGCTGCCGGGGTCGAACTGCCGCCCAGGACGGTCTGGTCGAGGTAGACCAGCACCCGGCTCGGCAAGGCCGGGAAGTCTTCCAGGTTCTCGCCGCTGGCCGCGACCACGTCGGCCCGGTTGTCGGCATCGACATCCTTGACCGCCACCGGCACGCCGCCCCGCGTCGCCGGGTCGCCGGCGAAGAAGTTGCCGATCTGCAAGCCGGGGTTGGCGGGCACCGCAGTGTCCAGGTCGGTCAGGCCCGGTACGGTCAGCAGCTCCTGCCCGCTGACCACCCGGACCCGCGGCCCGGCGGTCGGCCCGCCGCCGAACACCAGGTCGTCGAACCCGTCCCCATCGACATCGCCCGAGGCCACGAACACGCCGTTGCGGACCGTGTTCTCGAACGCGAAGAAGTCCGTGACGAGCCGGCCGGGCGTGGTGTCGCCGGCCGCGACCTCGACGCCGGTGAACACGGCGATCCGCGGACCGCCGAGGAACCCGGCGGACACGATCAGGTCCGGGGTGCCGTCGGCGTTCACGTCGCCCAGCGCCGCCCGCGCCCCGCCGCGGAAGTCCGGGTCCTCGATCCCCAGGTACCGCGCGAACTGCGCCTTGTCCGGCCGCACCCCGGCCAGCAGGGCGGCCGAGTTGTACACGGCCACGACCGGCCCGCCGCCCTGCTG